>CAYPYM010000338.1:0-4496 GCA_964414435.1 uncultured Ignavibacteriales bacterium
CTGGAGAGCCAGCCGAGTGCGGTGAAGGCCGAGGCCCGCACGTGGCCGATATCGTCCTGGGTGAGACGGCGCAGGATCGGGACGGCGGAGCTTTCGCCGGAGCGGCCGAGGATCAAGGCCAGTTTCTGGCGCACCTCCGGTTCCTCGTCCCGGGCCAGCCGGGCCAGTTGGCGGACAACGTCCTCGTCGACGTTCGCCCCGAGAATATCGAGGTAGAGCAACCGGGACTTGAGCGACACCTCGCCGATTTCTTCCAGCAGCACCGGGCAGATCGACGGCCCGGCCTGAAGCAAGATATTGGTGGCGTGGGCCAGTTCGTCGTCCTCGAGGGCATCGAGCACGCCGAGCAGTGAACGGATCACGTCGTTGCTGTACCAGCGGGAGAGCCGGTTCAGGGTAAACTGCGTGATTTTCTTGTCGTGGCCCAGAATCCGCTCGAAGAGGTAGTCGGTGAAGCGATCGAGGGGCAGGTCCTGATCGATCTTGCCGCCGTGGCGATCGCTGATGTTGATGATCGCGCTCAGCGCGGCCTGGGCCAGCGTGATGTCCTGATCGTTGAGATGCCGTGCCAGGCGTTCGGCCGATTCACTGGCGCCGATATTGCCGACCGCTTCCATCGCGGCGTAGGCAATGAGCGGTTCGTCCGAGTCCATGCAGCCGTAGAGGTATTCGAGGGTCGACAGATCGCCGATCTTCCCCAGCGCTTCGACAGCCGAGAGGCGCACGTCCTCCACCCGCGTGTAGACTTCCAGCAGGGCCGGTACGCAGGTCGCCGAACCGATCTCGCCGAGGGCCTCGGCCGCGGAGCAGACGACGTTGGGATTGCTGTCGTAGAGGCGCTCGCAGAGTACATCGACCGCCTTGGTGTCGCCGATCAGGCCGAGGACGTCGACGATGAACTTCCGGATATCGGAATCGTCGGCATCGAGATTGGCCATGAGCGGGTCGACCGCGGGCTCGCCGATTCGGACGAGAATCTCGGCGGCGAGATTGCGGGTACCGATATCGGCGTGGCCGAGAAAGCGGATGAGCAACTGGGCGGCGGTCGCCCCTTTCATCTGGGCGAGCTGCTCCGCGGCGATCTCGCGGATCCCCAGGTCGGGGTCTTCGAGGGCCAGGACCAGCCCGGCGACCGCTTCATCCTTGTCGTAGGTCGCCAGTTCCCGTACCGCTTCCTCACGCTCGTAGAAATCGGTGGACTGCAGCTTGGAGAGCAGTTCGCCGATCCGATCGGTGACATCTGACATACGTCTCACACCTCCCCGATGGCTTCTCGGAGCGGGTCTACTTGACCGCCGTGGTCGTGTAGGAGTTGAGCGCCTCGCTCTCGGTCGGGTAGATTTCGAAAATATGGGAGAGCTGCGTGATTTCGAAAATCTCCTGGACGTAGCTGGCGAGGTTCGACAGGGTCAGGCGGCCCTTGCGGAGCCGGGTCTCTTTCATGGTCGAGACGAGCGCGCCCAGCCCGGAGCTGTTGATGAACTCGACCTCGGCGAGATTCAGGTGCAACGCCGTTTTTTCCTGGGCGAACAGGTCTTTCACTTTCTCTTTGAGCACCGACCCGCTGGCCAGATCGAGGCGGCCGCGCAGATGCAGCACCGCGATGTTACCGTCTTGCTGTACCGTGATTTCCATTGTGACCTCCAACTCGCTTATTAATGTGTAGCTTCTCTTCTGTATCGTTTTCGGTCAAAACTGACCGAGACTTTAAGGCCGCCGGTCGCGGTTTCGGCGAAGTCGGCCTGGTGGGCGTAGTGGGTGATGAGGCCGATTCCGCGGCCGTTTTCGGACAGTTCGTCGACCGGCCGGCGGTCGCGTATGGCTTCCAGTCCGCGCTGGCCCTCGTCGATGATATCGGCGGCCAGGTCGGAGTCCGTAACTCGCACCCGGATAGTGATTTGCTTGGAGGCGTCCAGCCCGTTGCCGTGAACCAGGGCGTTCGTAAACGCCTCCGACACCGCCAGCATGAAGTTGAACGCCAGCTGCTTTTCGATTCCCTCGCGGCGAATCAGGTCCTCCAGCGCATCGAGCATCGCCGCTTCCGACTCAGGCGCGGACGGGTAGATCAGGGTGTAGGTTTCCATCGTCATTTCAGCAGCACCTGGAGAATCGTGAAATCGTCCCGCGAGTCGGGCGGCGCCCCCGCCGCGAAGCGATCGACCCACTGTTTTACGGTGACACAGAACTCGGCCGGATCGAGATCGATCTCGGCCGTAAAGACTTGCTCCACCCTTTCCCTGCCGAACAGCTGACGGTTGACATCCTCGGCCTCGGTGAGACCGTCGGTAAACAGGAACAGCCGGTCGCCGGAGGATATCGAACGGCGGCCGACCTTGAACGGAATGTCGGCGAACTGGCCGACGATCGGACCGCCCTCGGACAGTTCGACGATCGCCCGGTGCGGCGCGCTCCAGTACAGACCGGGAATGTGCCCGGCATTGCAATACGTGATCTCTTTTGCGTCCAGATCAAACTTGGCGAAGAAGAGCGTGATGAACATCTCGCGATGCCTGATGATCTCGGCCTGGAGAATGTTGTTGAGGCGCCCGGCCAGTTCGTTGACCGGGATATCGGGGGTGTTGTCGAGGGTCGACTTGATGATTCCGGCCGCGGCCGACATGACCAGCGCCGCCGGCACGCCCTTGTTGGAGACGTCGCCGATGATCACCATGAACGACGTGTCCGAGAGGCGGTGGAGGTCGTAGAAGTCTCCCCCGACCTCCTGCGCCGGAAAGTAGGCGGCGCCGATCTCGACCCCCGGCATGGAGTTTATATCCTGGGGGAGAATCGTCTCCTGGACCTGGCGGGCGATGGCCATCTCCTGTTCGATCTTCTGCTGCCGCAGCCGTTCCTGCATGAGGATGGAATTGTCGATGGCGACGGCCACGAAGTTGAGCAGCATTTCCATCTTCTCGCGGTCTTCGTCGGTGAAGGTGCCGCCGCCGAACTTGTTGATGATGAGCATGACGCCGTGGGCGCGCGAGAGCGTTTTGATCGGAACGCAGATGATCGAGTCGATTCGCGGACCGTCGTTCGATTTGATTTCGAGATCGTTGAGGATGACCGACTGGCCGTTGGTGTGGCACCAGGTGGCCAGGTCCGTGTCGTCGCGGTAGCCGAGACTCCGGACGAAGGAAGCGTCGACGCCCCAGGCGGTCCGGGTCTCCAGCTCGCCGTTTTCCTCGAGCATGATCAGGCCCACTTCACCGTTGACCAGACGCACGGCCATATCCATGACCACGGATAGCACCGCGTCGATGTTGTGGATCGAGGTGATGACGGCGCCCATCGTGGCGAGATCGTGCAGTTCGGCCCTGGTCGCGGCCAGGACATCGCCGAGATCGTCGCCGGCGCCCGGCTGTACGGCGGGTGTCGACATACTAGCATTATCGACAACCTGCTGCCGGGATTGAGCTAAGCGGGATGCGAAAGTGGGGGGAAAAACCTATTTACGGCGGAATTTGAGGCGAAACGGCACGCCGGCGAACCCGTATTCGGCGCGAATCTGATTGGAGAGGTAGTTAACGTACGATTTGTCAATCAGTGTCGGATGATTGGCGAACACGATAAAGGTCGGCGGCGCGATCTCGGTCTGGGTCATGTAGTTGAACTTGATGAATTTGCCCGCCCGGGCCGGCGGGTGCTGCCGGGCGACCGCCCGCTGAAGGAATTCGTTCAGTTCCGGCGTGCCGATCCGCTTGCGGGATTCGTCGTACACCTCTTTCACCAGCGACAGCACCTTGACCACCCGCTGGCCGCTCAGGGCCGAGATGTAAATGATCGGCAGGAAACTCTGCTGCGCGATGACATCCTTGATCTCACGCGTGAATTCGTCGGCCGTGCGGGAGTCCTTCTCGATCAGGTCCCATTTGTTGACCGCCAGCACGGCCGAACGGCGGGTGCTGATGACTTCGTCGAGAATGTGCTGGTCCTGAGCGGTCACGCCCGCGGAAGCATCGATGAGCACGACCGCCACATCGCTTGATTCGATCGCCCGGGTGGTGCGCAGATTGGTATAGAACTCGACGTTCTCGGTGACCTTGTATTTTCGTCGAAGGCCGGCGGTGTCGACGAGCACGTACTTCTGCTCTTCGAATTCGAACGGCGTATCGACGGCGTCGCGGGTGGTGCCGGCAACAGGTGTCACGATGTTGCGTTCGGAACCGGTCAATTTGTTAATGAACGACGACTTGCCGACATTCGGCCGGCCGACGATCGCAACCCGGATCGTGCCTTCGTCGGCGGACGGGGTGGTATCCTCGGGGGGGAGTTTGGCGACGATGAGATCGAGCATGTCGCCGATCCCGCGACCGGTCATGGCCGACGCCGGGATCGGGTCGCCGAGACCGAGTCGCATGAAATCGTAGATTTCGAGTTCGGCCGCGTCGTTGTCGGTCTTGTTGGCGATGACGAGAGTCGGCTTGCCCGATTGGGCGAGACGGCGCGCGATGGTGGCATCGACATGATCGGCGCCGATCTGGGTGTCGACCACGAAG
>CAYPYM010000339.1:0-4493 GCA_964414435.1 uncultured Ignavibacteriales bacterium
CAACGTCCTTGATGATTCTGTGTTCCTTAAGGATCCGGACGATTTCCCGTTTCAGGTTCGACGCCGGGACGTCCACGGCGTTTTTCTTCGCCTTGGATCCGTTGCGAATCCGGGTCATCAGGTCCGCGATCGGGTCGGTCATGCTCATAACGCTATAGCTCCCACTAACTCGCTTTTTACCAACTGGCTTTCACCACGCCCGGCAGTTCGCCGGCCAGGGCCAATTGTCTGAAGCAAATACGGCACAGTCCGAACCGACGCATGTAGGCCCGGGGCCGACCGCACCGCCGGCAGCGGCTGTAGGCGCGCACCTTGAACTTGGGCTGGCGCCTCTGTTTCTCTATCAGACACGTTTTCGCCATATAACCTCTACTTGCGGAAGGGCATGCCCATCTCGGTGAGCAACTGGCGGGCTTCCTCGTCGGTCCGCGCCGTGGTTGAGATGGAGATGTTCATACCGCGCACTTTATCCACTTTATCCAGATCGATCTCCGGAAATATCAACTGCTCTTTGAGACCGAGGTTGTAGTTCCCCCGGCCGTCGAACGCCTTCGCCGACACCCCGCGGAAGTCGCGGATACGCGGCATGGCCACGTTGACGAGGCGGTCGAGAAATTCGTACATCGCATCGCGCCGCAGCGTGACGGCGCAGCCGATCGGCATCCCCTGACGGAGCTTGAAGTTGGAGATGCTCTTGCGGGCCCGGGTGACAACCGGCTTGCGGCCGGTGATCTTGGTCAGGTCTTCGACCGCGGCGTCGAGCGCCTTGCTGTTGTCGGTGGCTTCGCCGACGCCGATGTTGATGGTGATCTGGCGGATCTTGGGCACCTGCATGATCGACTTGTACCCGTTGTCCTTCATCAGCTTCGGGATCACTTCGTTTGCGTATCGTTCTTTCATTGTCGCCATGGCTCGTTCCCTCAGATCTCCTCGCCGGTCTTGCGGTCGATGCGCACACGCGTTTTGGTACCGCCCTCTTCGATGATGCGGGTGCCGATACGGGTCGGGCCGCCGACCGTCGAGCTGTACAGCGCGATGTTGCTCAGGTGAATGGGGGCCTCGACCGTAATGACGCCGCCCTGGGGGTTTTTCTGCGTCGGGCGCTGATGGCGCTTGCGCATGTTGATGCCCTCGACGATCGCCCGGTTTTTCTTGGTGTCGATGTGGAGGACTTTACCGGTCTTGCCCCGATTGGAGCCGGCCAGGATATACACGGTGTCACCTTTTTTAATCTGCATAACGGTCTCTTCCCTCCTTACAACACCTCGGGGGCGAGGGAAATAATCTTCATGAATTTCTTTTCGCGGAGCTCGCGGGCGACGGGTCCGAAGATACGCGTGCCGCGCGGTTCCATCTGATCGTTGATAATCACGGCCGCGTTGTCCGAGAACCGAATCAGCGATCCGTCCTTGCGGCGCAGCGACGCCTTGGTCCTCACGACCACCGCCCGGCAGACCTCGGACTTCTTGACCGTGCCGCCGGGAATCGCTTCTTTCACGGTGACCACGATAATGTCGCCGATCGACGCGTATTTCTTACGTCCGCCGAGGACGCGGAAACACATCGCCTTTTTCGCGCCGGAATTATCGGCCACATTAAGCAGGGTATATTCCTGAACCATCTGTCTTCACCTTTTGCAACGCTAACGAATCGCGGTTCCTGTTTTCAGTTCTAACTCGTCCGGTTTACTTGGCGCGTTCGACGATTTCGATCAGCCGCCAGCGCTTCTTGGCCGACAACCGGCGCGTCTCCATCACCCGCACCACGTCGCCTTCCCGCGCTTCGTTCTTCTCGTCGTGCGCGTACAGCTTGGACGACGACCGGAAGGTTTTCCGGTACAGCGGGTGGGGCATGGTGCGCTCGAGGCGGACGATTATCGTCTTATCCATCTTGTCCGACGTCACCGTGCCCTGACGGACTTTGCGGCTCGCTCTCTCAACGGTCTCCGACATCACCTATCCTCTACTTCTCTTCCTTGGTCTTTTTCGAACCGGACGTCTCCAGGACGGAGGTCTTCATATCGGCCAGTTTCCGAACACCCTGGGTGTCCTCGGTGAGGACGGTTTCGATGCGCGCGATCTCGCGACGGATCTGGCGCAGGCGAAGGGGGTTGTCCAGCGCCTTCAGAGACGACCGCATGCGCAGGTTGAACTGCTCGTCGAGAAGATCGTTTTTCTTCTGATGCAGTTCATCCCGGGTCATTTCACGCAACGACTGTACCTTCAACACCGTTACACTCCTTCTGTGTCGGCACGGGTTACGAACTTGGTCCGCAGCGGCAGCTTGTGCGCGCCGAGACGCAGCGCCTCGCGGGCGGCCTCTTCGGACACGCCGGCGATTTCGAACAGCAGACGGCCCGGTTTCACCACGGCCACCCAGTATTCGGGGGCGCCTTTCCCCTTACCCATGCGGGTCTCGGCCGGCTTCTTGGTCACCGGCTTGTCGGGGAAGACGCGGATCCAGATCTTGCCGCCGCGCTTGATCGACCGGGTCATGGCGATACGGGCCGCTTCGATCTGACGGTTGGTCAGCCAGCACGGCTCGAGCGCCTTGAGGCCGAATTCGCCGAAGTCAACGGACGCGCCGCCCCGGGCGGAGCCGGTCATGCGGCCGCGCTGCTGCTTGCGGTATTTTACCTTCTTGGGCTGTAACATTCGCTACTCTCCACCTTCTCGCCGGTTTACTCGGCCCCTTCGGAGCCTTTATTGTCGGCCACACGCTTCGCCGGTGCTTCCGGACGGCGGCCCTTGGGAGCCGGTCCGTCGCCGCCGGGCGTGCCGGCGCGACGCACCCGGCCGCGCGGGCGCTGCCGTCTGCGGCCGCCGCGATCGCCGCGGTCGCCGCGATCGCCACGGGGGCGTTTCGGGCGGGCGGTCGGGGCCTGCTGGTCGGCCTTGGACTCTTCGTCGACCAGGTATTTGCCGCGCTCGAGAACCTCGCCTTTGCAGATCCAGACCTTGACGCCGATCGTCCCGTAGGTCGTGTGGGCGGTCGAGGTGGCGTAATCGATATCGGCGCGGAGGGTGTGAAGCGGCACGCGGCCGTCACGGTACTTCTCGGTGCGGGCGATTTCGGCGCCGCCGAGGCGGCCGGCGCACTGCACCTTGATGCCGACCGCGCCCATTTTCATGGTGGCGGCGATCGACTTTTTCATGGCGCGACGGAACGCAACGCGGCCCTCGAGCTGGCGGGCGATCGAATCGCCGACCAGCTGGGCGTCCAGCTCGGCCTTCCGGACCTCAACGATGTTGAGCATGATGTCCTTCTTGGTGAGGAGCTGGAGTTCGGCCCGGAGCTTGTCGACCTCGGCGCCCTTGCGCCCGATGACGATACCCGGCCGCGAAGTATGAATATCAACGGTCACCTTTTTCGGCGCCCGCGAGATGCATACGTTGGCGATGCCGGCGTTTTCGAGCCGCTTGTGAATGTACCGCTTGATCAGCAGGTCCTCTTCCACGAGATCCGCGAAGTTCCGATCCGAGGCATACCAACGGCTGTTCCAGGTCCTGGTGATGCCGAGGCGCAAACCGATCGGATGTGTCTTCTGTCCCAACGTAAACTCCCTATCTCAAATCAACTATTCTGCTTTTTTGCCGGCGGCCTTGGTCGTCTTTTTCGCGGCCGTCTTTTTCTTCGCGGTCTTTTTCGCCGCGGTCTTCTTGGCTGTTTTCTTGGCCGTCTTCTTGGCGGCGGTCTTCTTCGCGGTCTTCTTGGCCGCGGTTTTCTTCTTCGCCGCCGTCTTTTTCTTCGCCGGAGCCTTCTTCTCGTCGGCCGCTGCCGCCCTGGCCGCCTTGCTCGAGCGACGCGGTGCGGACGCTTCGGCCCGGCGGCGTTCGGAGGCGCCCTCTTCGGGGCTGACCCAGACGTTCAGGTGGCAGTAGCGCTTGCGAATGCGGAACACCCGGCCCATCGACTGGAAGCGAATCCGCTTCTGGGTCGGGGCGGCGTCGACCATAATCTGAGAAACGATCAGATCCTCGGGATGCAGGTGATCGGTGCCCTCGGCCGAGAGCAGGTTGGCCGCCGCCGACTTGATCGTCTTGGCGAGGTGGAAGGCCGCGATGCGCGGCGTGAAATTGAGGATGCCGAGCGCTTTCTCGACCGGCATGCCCTTCACCATATCCGCGACCAGCCGCATCTTCCGTGGCGGGATTCCGATGAACCTCAGCCGGGCCGTCGGCCGCTGCTTGTCTTTGCGAGGCATGGCTCTACCTTATCCTTTCACCTTCGAGGACCGCTCGGCCAGCTTGCCGCCGTGACCGCGGAACGTGCGGGTCGGGGCAAACTCACCGAGTTTGTGGCCGACCATGTTCTCCGTCACGTAGATCGGAATGAACTTGTTTCCGTTGTGTACGGCCAGGGTGTGGCCGACGAACTCCGGAAGAATCATCGAGCGACGCGACCAGGTCTTGACAACCTTCTTGTCGCCGCGCTGGTTGAGCGTTTCCACCCGCTTCTGGAGCTTGGCTTCTACGAATGGTCCCTTTTTCAGT
>CAYPYM010000340.1:0-4493 GCA_964414435.1 uncultured Ignavibacteriales bacterium
CTTCGGGCTGGAGCCGGAGCAGCGTGAGGAGCGCGCGGCCAGCGTGCGTGACCTGATGGTGCTGATCTCTGACGCGCTGGCCGCGAAGTACGACAGTGACGGTGACCCGCAGACCGGGGCCGGCCGCTCGTACTCGTATCTGGTGGACGTGCTGCTGGACGAGAGCCGGGCCATCACCTACCTGTACGGCGTGACCGGGATGGAGAACGGCCACTACGCCGTGTCTTACTCGGTAAGTGACCGCGCCGTGACGCTCGGGGACCCGAGCCGCGTGCGCAAGGTCACGAGCTGGGTAGACTACACGCAGAAGAAGGCGGCCGCTGGCGGCGAAGAGACGCGTGAGGACGTAGACGCGGACGGGGAAGGGGACGCGGAGACGGTCGCGGAGCTGAGGGAGCGCCTGGCCAAGATGGAGTCCAAGCTGGGGCTCCAGGCGCGTCGCATCACGATGCTGGAGAGCGAGGCGGCGGCCTCTGGCGTGCTGCGCTGAGAGACCGTAGGGCTTTACGGCGGGTGAGCGGCCGCCTTAGATTCCGCTCGACCGGGTAGTAGGTCGTGTGGCGGTAGCCACCGGGCCTGGGCGCTGAGTTCGCATCCGGCCGCCACGCGACGGCGAGGGTAAAGCCCGTCGGCTGAGATCCGGCGCGGCCCCTCCGACCCCTAGACGGCACGAGTCTTCACGAGTGTGCGTCCGGGGCGGCGGGGCCGCGCCTTCTCATAGCCGCACCCCGGGAAGTCCGCCTCCGGCCGCCGACAGATGGGAGGTAGGCGCCATGAGCGGACTGACTGAGGCCCGCGAACTGAAGGAGCAGAGGCGCAAGCTCGCCGTGCGGCAGCGTGAGATCCTCGCGCAGGCCGAGAGCGAGGACCGCGACCTCAACGCCGAGGAGGACAAGGAGTTCAAGGCCCTCCACGACAAGCAGGAGGAGCTGGGTCGCCGCTCCGACCGCATCGTCGCCCTGCTGGACCGCGAGAAGCAGCTCGAAGAGGAGCTGCGCGCCGGTGAGGATGGCGTCAAGGCGGGGAAGGAGGACACGGACCCACCGCCCGAGAGTCGGACGCCGGAGCAGCTGAAGGCGGAGAAGCGTGAGCGCGTGGACCGTGCCCTGCGGTCCTGGACGCTGCGCCAGGATGAGCCGGGTGACGTGGAGGCGCTGAAGGAGGCCGGCTTCGACGTCCGCAACCGCGGCACCGAGATCCACTTCCGCCTGTGGGACGGCCCGCGGCTGGGTCGTGAGCTGCGTGCGCGGAAGGAGGCCCGTACGGAGATGGGCGTGACGACCGGCTACGGCGGAGACACCATCCCGCAGACGCTGGTCGACACGATCGAGGTCGCGCTCCTGGACTTCGGCGGCATGCGCCAGAGCGGCGCCCGCATCGTACGCACGGCAGCCGGTGAGGAGATGACGGTTCCGACGTCCGATGACACGGGCAACTCCGGGCGGCTGCTGGCGGAGAACACCCAGGTCACGGAGACCGACATCACGACCAGCTACAAGCGGCTGGACGCCTACAAGTACAGCTCGGACATCGTACTGGTGGGCCGCGAGCTGCTGCAGGACACGGCGGTCGACATGCCGGCCTTCATCGGCGCCCGGCTGGGTGAGCGTCTGGGCCGCATCACCAACGAGCACTTCACGACCGGGACCGGCTCCTCGCAGCCGAACGGCGTGGTGACGGGCGCGTCCAGCGCCGCAACTACCGCGGACGCCACCACGGTGTCGTACGAGGAGCTGCAGACGCTGATCCACAGTATCGACCCGGCCTACCGCCGGATGGCACCGAGCTGGATGTTCTCGGACGCCACGCTGCTCGCCATCAAGAAGCTCAAGGACGGTGACGGGCGGCCGCTGTGGGTGGACGGACTGTCGGTGCGCGAGCCCGACATGCTGGCCGGCTACCCCTACACGATCAACCAGGACGTGGCCGACATCGCGGCCAGCGCGAAGGCGATCCTCTTCGGCGCGTTCCAGTTCTACTGGATCCGGGACGTGCTGGACGTGATCCTGCTGCGGCTGGACGAGCGGTACGCCGACTACTACCAGGTCGGCTGGGTGGCGTTCTCGCGGCACGACGGCGAGCTGGTGAGCGCCGCGTCGCCGATCAAGTACCTGACGCAGTCGGCGTAAGCCGGCTGAGGACCCTCTCACTACCGGAGGATGACGGTATGAAGGTGTTCCTTCTGACGGCGCCCGCGAGGGCGCGATGGCGGGCGCCGTCAATCGACGTCTCGGTCGAAGTGCCGGACGTAGTGGCGCTCGACTACCTGGTACGCGGCATCGCGAGAGCGGACCGTAGCCAGGGCGAGCCGGAGCGTGCCGTCGTTGCTCCCGAGGAGCAGGCGACGGCGACGCCCCCGGCGGTAGAGACGGAGCGGGAAGAGGGCGGTGAGGAGGAAGCCGGTGAGCCGCTATATGATGACCAGGGGCGGCTCCTGCCCTGGACCATGCAGGTATCGCCGGAGCAGTACCTCAAGCAGTGGGCTTCCGGGAAGCACGCCGCCCTGGCGGCGGCGCACGCGGAGGCCAAGAAGGGCGGGGAGGGGACGGCTACCAAGGAGTAGCCGTAGACGGACGGAGCCTCCCGGCTCCCCCGGGACCGGGAGGCACCCGGAGTATTGACCCGGGACGGAGGCTGCTACCATGACGTGGGGATCAGCGGTACGGAAGCGGGACGGCGGAGATCGCCTGGAGTTCGGAGAGGGCGGGGACCTGGACCTCGGCGAGATGGTGCTGTGGAATGACGAGTTCCTCGGTGACGCGCTCTTCGGCCAGTACGATAGCGCCAAGGGCTCGGACGGCTCGGCCGCGGTGGCGGCCATCAACGTCCAGACGGGCGGCGTATGCCGGCTCGCGAGCGGAGCGGGTGCCGGCGGAACGATCGCCGCCAACGCCTCATCTCTCGGCATGGAGCTGAACTGGAAGGCCAACCAGGGCGGCCTCCGGCTGGAGACGCGCATCAAGGTAGATGCGATCACGGCGGTCCAGATCTTCATCGGCTTCCACGACACGAAGCCCAGCGGCACGCTGGAGATCCCGTTCAGCATGGCGTCTGACGTGGTGACGTCGAACGGCACCGACTCCGTCGGGTTCCTGTTCGACACGGGAGCGGACGTCGACCACTGGCACCTGCTCGGAGTGAAGGCCAACACCGACGCAACGCCGGTGACCACGGCGCTGGCGCCCGTGGCCGCGACCTTCGCCGTCCTGAGGCTCGACGTGAGCCCGGCCGGTAAGGGGGACTTCTGGATCAACGACCAGCACGTGGGCAGCGTCTCGAACGCGGTGACCATCACCACGGCGCTGACTCCGCTGCTGCTAGTGTCGGCGCTGGGGGCCGCTCAGCGGAACCTCGACATCGACTTCCTGCGCGTACGCGGTGACCGCGTCTGATAGGGAGGTAGCCTGATGTGGACCCCGAAGGGCTACCAGCAGGTCACGGGTCTGTCCTCGGCGAAGAGCCTCACGGTTCCCGCCGGGGCGACCCGGGCCGCCGTGGTGGCAACGGGCCAGCCGGTGCGCTGGCGTCAGGACGGTACGGCACCGACCGCTTCGATCGGCATGTACATAGCGGTAGGCGTGGAGCGCGTCTTCGAGGGATCGCTCTCGAAGCTGCAGTTCATCGAGACCACCGCGTCGGCCGTCCTCAACGTCCAGTACTACGGGTAGGCGCCGACCGTGTGCGCCGTCCTGGTGACGTTCGCTGAGGTGGCGGGTTACCTCGGGCAGAAGGAGTCCTTCGCTGGCGACTTCGCCGACGCCGACGCGTGGAAGACGTTCATCGACGGGCTGACGGACCGCGTCGAGGCGCTTCTTGAGGCCGAATGCAACGTCAGCTTCGCCGCTGAGGCCGCCTATACTAACGAGCCCCATGACGGTACGGGCACGCCGATCATCTACGCGGATCACCCTATCAAGACGCTCACCAGCGTCAAGGTAGGGATCGACGCGTCGAGCCCGGACACGGAGTACACGTCCCAGCCTGATGACGTCGACTTCCACGGAGCCCGCATTATGCTCCGCGGCGGGATCGGCGCTACGGAGCCGTACTACGGCGTGTTCCCGGTCGGGCTCAAGAACGTGTACATCACCTACACGGGTGAGGCCTACGCGCCGGCAGTAGCGAAGCAGGCCGTGCTTGAGGGCGTAGCGTTCCTGTACCGGCGCCGCGGCCATGAGCACCTGGTAAGCGAGAGCGTCGGGGAGATGGGCAGCCTCCAGAGCGCCGCCCGCTTCGACTTCCTCCCGGCATGGAAGCGCGCCGTGGCAACGCTGCGCGTCCCGGTGATCGTATGAGGGGCATGCACGTCGATATCACGGGAGAGCTGAGGGTCCAGCGCCGGCTAGAGAGGATGCGCCGCGCCGCGCTGGATCTACGGCCTGCGTTCCGTGAGATTGCGCGCGGGCTCAACGGCTTCGCGGCGGAGCAGTTCGCCACGCGCGGGGCCGCCGGTGGCGCCCCGTGGAAGCCGCTCTCGCGTACCACGTTGAAGC
>CAYPYM010000341.1:0-4491 GCA_964414435.1 uncultured Ignavibacteriales bacterium
CCATACATGCATGACCAACCGCTGCCGCGACTCGATACGAAGGCGGAAAACCTGCGCATCCGCCTTCTCCCCCACTGCCGCCTTCGGCCCGGGGAAATCTGGCGTGATCCGGAGGGACGGCACGCGGTCGGCTGCGGTGATGCCGCCGATCGGCGCTTTGTCCGAAAGCTGTGCGGCCAACGGCGGGCGGCGCTGGCCGTGCAGGACCCGCCGTACAATATCGTCATGGGCGAGCGGATGGCGGCCGACGTCTTCGCCGCCTGGTGCCGGCGGTGGCTCGACACTACCCGGGCCGTCATGGCTGACGATTCGGCACTGTATGTCTGGCTCGGCGCCGATCAAAACGATCACTTCCAGCCGCTTCCGCAGTTCATGACGATGATGGCGGCGACCGAATTCAAGTCGCGCTCGTTGATCACCATGCGCAATCAGCGCGGCTATGGGACGCAGAAGAACTGGATGGCGGTTCGGCAGGAACTGCTCTATTACACCCTCGGCGAACCGGACTTTTCGGTGCAGTACACCGACATACCGAAGACGCTCAAGGGGTATTACACGGAAGTCGGCGGCAAGCGGATGGAAAACGGCGAGCGCGGGCGGGGCGAGACGATTCGGTCGAGCAATGTCTGGATCGATATCCAGCAGGTGTTTTATCGGATGGAAGAAAATGTCAACGGCTGCTATGCCCAGAAACCGCTGAAGGCGATCGAACGGATCGTGCAGGCGTCGTCGCGGGAAGGCGATACGGTAATCGACTCTTTCGCCCACGCCGGGACCACCCTGCTCGCGTGTGAACGGCTGGGCCGGCGGGGTGTTACACTTGATATCGATCCGATCATGGCCGAGATCACAATCCGGCGGCTGGAACGATTCCGCGCCACCGGCCGGACCGGCTGGCAGGCCGGCCATCCGTTTGAGGCCGAGCTGACGTCGCCGGTGCTCCCGGCCGGGGCGAGGCCGCGCTCATGACAACCGTGAACGACACGAGGAAACTATGAAACAGGTATCGGGCGGAGCGTACAACGCAGGAGATTTTGTTTCGACAGAGGCGATCTGTGAGGCGTCCCTCGGGCAGAAGGACGGAGCCGGGCCGGCTTCGCCGCCGGCCGACGGCGCGGTGATTATCGCCGGAGATCGGTTCGGGTACGGCGACCGGGTCGCCGAGGCGGTCGAACAGCTTCATAAGCAGGGTGTCCGATGCATCGTGGCGCGCAGTTTCGGGCGGCGGTTTTACCGCGAGGCGATCAACTCGGGGCTTGCTCTGTTCACGGCCGACCTGGCCGGGCGGGCCGCCGACGGCGACGAAGTCGCGTTCGACCTTCGCAAGGGAACGATTGCGATCGGGGGAGAACAAATTCAGGCCGAGCGGTATCCCGAACGGCTGGCCCGGGTGGTCGAATACGGCAGCCTGGTGACCGCCGTGAAAAAGGAACTCGGCAAAGACTGAGGTGAGGAGCCATGAAAACGCTCTTGGTTGTGGTTATGACGGCGGGGCTGCTGGTCGCCTGTTCGACCGACAATGCCCCGGAATCGAACGACGCCGCCAAGGTGTCGACGCC
Organism: uncultured Ignavibacteriales bacterium; assembly: GCA_964414435.1. Lineage (GTDB taxonomy): Bacteria > Zixibacteria > MSB-5A5 > GN15 > FEB-12 > JAGNLV01. The sequence continues at coordinate 1,560 of CAYPYM010000341.1, forward strand.
GTCCGCGGAGACGATCTCGCTGAAGATCGGCGAATCGGTGGAGGTGCCGGTGATTCATGCGACGATCGCGTTCGACACGGTGCTCGAAGACAGCCGGTGTCCGACCGATGTCGAGTGTGTCTGGGAAGGCAACGCCCGCACCGGCCTGCGGCTGGTATCGGACGAATTGAGCGAGTCGTTCGAGCTGAACACGTCTCAGCAGGGCGGCGCGACCGTGCACACGGTCAACGGGTATGAGCTGTCGATTGATCGTCTGGAGCCGAAACCGGTGTCGACCCGTGGGATCGATCCCCGTCTGTATTCACTGGAATTGAGATTGAAAAAGCAGTAGGACGCGGACCGGCTATTTCAGGAATTCGAGCGTGAGAAGCCCGTCGGCCAGGCGGGCGTAGCTGAAATGGTGAATGAAATCGCCGGTGTTGATGTAGATCCCGCTGTCATACTTCTCGTAGATCGGAATGTGCAGATGTCCGATCACGACCCCATCGTACCCCTCCAGCAGCTTTGATCGTGCGTACGCTTCGTAGTCGGGCGCGAAGGTGTGGTCGCGCCGCGAGGTATACTCGCGCGACGATCCCGAGACCTTCTTCGCCAGCGGGATCGCCCAGTCGGGCGGCAGTCTCCGATACAGCCAGATATTGACCGGGTTGCGCAGGATGCGTTTCAGCAGACGGTAGCCGCGGTCGGCTTTCGCCAGACCGTCGCCATGGATCATATGCAGCCGCAGGCGGTCGTAGGTCAGGTCGAGCGCGTCCTTGTGGAGCTGCACGCCGATATGCTCGGCGAAAAAGTCATCCATCCAGAAGTCATGGTTGCCGCTTATGTAGTCGACATGCACGCCGCCATTCACCAACTCGGTGAGCATAAAAAGCACCTGATGATGGTCCTTGGGGATCGCGTGCTTGTATTCGAACCAGAAGTCGAACAGGTCGCCGAGGATTACGAGCCGGTCGCCGTCGGCTTTGACCCGCTCGAACAGCTCACGGATATTATCGACCTTGCGCGCCTCGAGCTCGGGCGTGCCGGAACCAAGGTGGGCATCGGAGAAGATATACAGCGCCATGGGGCTAATATACGGTGCCTCGAATCCGGGGAAACAGTTTTATCTCCGGCCCGGCGAGGGTCGAAACAGCAGGTGCGTTGCACCCGTAAAGAGTGTATATTGCAGGCAGCATGGAGCAGGAAAGGGCATTGCCATGAAGATATTGATCGCATCAATAGCAGTTGCACTGGTAATCGCGGGTTCGGCGATGGCGGGCGGCCCGACGAGACTCGACATCTCCCCGGCCGCGCTCATGTATGTCGGCGCGGGGCACGGCGGCCAGTTCATGGGCGGGGCGGTCACCGGCGACCTCCTTTTCAATCGTGGATTCGGCCTGCGCACCACGATCGGCTTCACCAAGAATCGCTACTACCCGCATGCACTGGATTATGCCGATGCCGACTACGGTTTCTGGCTCTCGATCGCACCGTACGCCGAGATGAGTTTCGCCGGCACCGTGCGGCCGTACCTGGCCGTGCTCGGGACATTCTCGAGTGGTCCGGCCGATTACGAACGGCCGTGGGGGCCCGATACCCACCAACTTGCCCCGGTCAATCGGATTCAGGGGGCGCAGAACCGGGCAACCGCTTATTCGTTCGGCGCCACGATCGGCACGAAGTTGAATGTCGGCGGACCGGTGGCGCTGTACGCCGAATTGACCCACTACTTCTTTACGTCGGTGTCGCCTGACCGCGCGACGTTCGACAACGGCGTCCCGGATATCGCGTTCAATTATGCCTGGGATCGCACTCCGACGTATCTGTCGGTCGGGCTGACATATTCGGTGTCGTTGAAGAAAGCGGCGGAGTAAGCCGGAAGTGCCGGTTATTCCATCGCGCGGGCAAGCTCAATCTGAGATAACAGGGCGGTCACGGCGGTTTCGACCCGAAGGGTCCAGCGGCCGAGTGTGACCCGCCGAAAGCCGATCTGCTGCATGAGGTCGGTCTCAAAATTGACCCAGCCGCCCTCGGGGCCGATCGCGCAGAGCAGACGGGGCTCCCCGCCCCGGTAGAGCATTTTCAAGTGGACAGCTGATTCGAGATCGGGCACGAGCCGGAGCGCTTTGTCCGGTTCGGCCGCTTCGAGCTTCGGCAGGGTCTCCTCGAAAAAGACCCGGAAGCGGTCGTGGATCGTCACCTCGGGCAGGCGGGTGAGCCTTCCCTGCGAGAGGCCCTCGATGAGAAACGGCAGGTAGTTGGTCGATTCGAGCAATGGAGAATGAAAGTAGCTCTTCTCGACGCGGTTCGCCCGGATCAGGTACAGCCGCCGCACGCCCATCGTGGCGATCGTGGTGAGCACTTTCTTCAGCGTCTGTGGACGCGGCAGGGCGCAGATGAGATCGACAGTCGGGGTGGGAAGGTCGGGCTGACGGAGCAGGCCGCACTGGAGCACGACATCCATATCAGTGATCCGCTCGATCCGGGCCGGACCGATCGGGCCGTTGAGCAGCCCGACCTGCAGTTCATCGCCCACTGACGCCCGCAGCACCGAGCGGACGTGCTCGGCGCGGTGGAAGGTGAGCCGGTAGCGGCCGGAACCGATGCTGTCGGCCTGGGTCAGGATAATCAGGTTCATACTCTTCTGCCTATGAGGCGGGGTCATTCGCCCGTTATCGGTACAGTATCGGAGTCGGGTCGTAAAGTCAAGCGCGGGGCGCGATTCGGGCTGCTGCTGGGAGGAAAAGTAGATATTGACATTTGTGTGCGGTCCTCTACATTAGGCAGACAAACAACTGCTGCCCTTTCAGAGGGTTAAGGAAAGAAGTACCGCTATGTCGCCAGACGCAGTCAAGACTGCCTTTTACCAGTACCATGTCGAGGCGGGGGCGAAAATGGTGGAGTTCGCCGGGTTCCTGATGCCGATTCAGTACACCGGGATCACCGCCGAACA
>CAYPYM010000342.1:0-4489 GCA_964414435.1 uncultured Ignavibacteriales bacterium
AGATGCAAGCATGCACGCTACCGGAACAGCTAACACAGCCCAGACCGATCCAAGGAAACGCATACGAACCTCCCGTGTGTCTATTGAACTCCCACTGGTCCGGTAAATGCTCGCAGCCAGATTCCCTGCGGTTCATAATACCGAACCAGTTCGAACGTGTGCGCATCATAAACGAACAGGTAGTCGCCCCATTTCGCCGCCGCAAACAGCCAGTTGCCATCCGGTGTGACATACAGATATCCGATTGGCGCATTTGCCGGTTCTATTCCGTCGACAACTCCCACCGTGCTTATCAGCCGATCGATCTGTCCCCGCAGAGCGTCAAATACCCGGAACTCCGGGGTAGGTGGTATGTCGTCTACCTCGCCACCCGGATTGTCGTAGAACGCATATCGGCCGTCAGGTGTCGAAGCGATCATTCCCGATCCGGGAGCCAGAAACTCGAAAAACAGAAGCGAGTCGCGACTGTGATCGACAACCCCGAATGCTCCGGCGCCCTGGGGTATATTCAGGTACACCAGCCACCGGTCATCATCGACCGTCTGGCGCACGTGTCGAACGGAATAGGGCAGAAAATTATCCCACGTCGTAGCCTCAAGCGTCGCCATGTCGACGACCAGGACCTGGTTCGTATTGTACCCGGCCGCATAGAATTTCCGGCTGTCGGGTGTGAACCAGCCCATCCAGACATACGCCGTGTCATGATAGACCACGTTGTGGTCGGGATAAGAGAGGATGTACAAATCGTCTCCCTGAAACGCGACATACCGGCCGTCGGGCGAAAAAACCTGCCCGTGACTAGGGCTGTAAAGACTCGCCGGAACCGTCTCGATTATCGTTTGCTGTTCGATATCGATCACCGCCGTACCGGGAGAACCGGTGGTGGTGGGTACGTACAGCCGCTTGCCGTCGGCCGAAACCGTCATCCCGTATGTCGGCTGGACCGCCACCGAGAAGCTGTCCATCCGGCCCGTGAGCAGATGGTAGCCGTAGTATTTGCCCTGCCCGCTGCCGTCACTGCACCAGACGACATAGTCTTTTGGCTGCGCCGGTTCGACCGGGCTGTCCCCGCCGCATCCGACCACTCCCAGAAGCGCCGTGACGATAAGGACGGCCGCACAACTGCTCACCGGTCGTAGTCTTCGATTGCAACGCCTCATTCGGTACCTCCCTAGTTGATTACACAATATACCAAAACGTCCTGTCAGATTCTGGCAGCGGAAGTGCAACTTTCGTGAAAATCCTGTGTATCGCTCCCTTACGTACGGTTACCACCGGGCCGCCCCAGCCCTGTGAACCTTGTTGTCCCCCTCGGTGACCCCAGTGGCACCCTCAAGACGTCGTCCTGAGCAAGACGTCAGCCTGAGCAGAACCGTCTACCTGAGCAAAGATGTCAGCCACCGCCGACCGTCAGCCTGAGCCCGTAACGTCAGCCTGAGCGAAGGCTGACCACTCACACTCGCGCCCCGCCCCACGCAAAATCACCCCCAAATCAACGACGATCGCGACTTCGCGCGCATTAATGAAGCCCGTACTCTATCAATCTGTCTCGGAGGCTCAGTGTGCACCCAAGAACCATACGCCCGTTCCCCGATCCCGCCGTCCCACCCCGGACCGTCATCGCGAGAAGGCCGGCTCTGCAGCCGACGAAGCGATCTCGCGCCGCACCACTTGGGGGGAAAGCAATCGCACGAAAATGCGAAAAATACCAAACGAACCCAATTATGTCGCTGTCAATCAGCCACTTGGCAAATTGGCTTTGCGCCCAAACCCATTTCCGCCCACACGCCGATCTCATATCCCTCCTCCTACTCCGGCTCCCGCCACTTGTCATTCGTCAGCGCCGTCAACACATGATCCTCCCACTTGCCGGCAATCCGAAGGTACCCGCGCGCCGTCCCTTCGATCACGAACCCGAGCTTTTTCAGCACCGCCGCGCTGGCCGCATTCGACGGCATATAATTCGCCATGATCCGATGAAAATTCTCGACATCGAACATGTAACCGATCCCCGCCCGCAGCGCCTCGGTCATATACCCTTTCCCCTGTTCCCGTTCATCCATGACATAACCGAGATAGCACGCCTGGAACACCCCGCGCACGAAATTCGAAAACGCCATCCGCCCGATCACGGGCCGCGGATCACTTTTCTTAAAGACGAACAGCTCGAGGAATTTGCCCTCGCGGAAATCCCGCTCGCCGGCCGCAATCCGCTCCTGCCAGAACGGTTCGCTGAAATACGCCTCGTCGCGAATCGGCTCGTACGCCGCATGGAACGCTCGGTTGCGACAAACAAACGCGACAATCGCATGGACATCATCGGCCCGCGCCTGACGGACAATCAACCGCTCGGTCGACAGCGTCACCATTCAGGACTCCTCCCCGTTGTCGCCGCCGATGTTTTCAGTGCGCCAGTGATCGACCACATCGGCGAACCTGTCGTCGATATGACGCAGGAACCACTCGTCGATAATCGACCGACGGAACCGCCACTCCTTGCCGAGCTTCGCCGCCGGGATCCGCTTCTCCTGCGCCCAGGTGTAGATCGTCTGCGGCTTCAGCTTGAGATACCGCGCCACCTCCTCGAGCGTCATGATATCGTCGTTGGTCGCCATACCCTACCGCCCGTCTCGAATTGCGGCCACGAGCGAATCCTCCGCCGCCGCGTCCGCGGCCGACAGCGTGCTGTCGACAGTCAGTTCCGAAATCGGCGGGCTGTAGCTTTTCGGCTCCCGGTCGGACTTCACCAACTGGTCGAACGAATAGAGCAGCGCCGAATAAAAGTTCCCCTCGTAGTGGCGGAACAGCTCGAACGGCTGCCCCCGATCCCCCATGAACGGCCGGAGATTCCAGGCGATCTGCACCCCGACAAACGCCAGGATCACCACCCAGAATCGAAACACGACCACCCCGGTATGCGGGTAGACATTCTTCTTCTCACACGAGAATTTGAGCGCTTCGATCACCGTCATCATACCGAATACGCCGCCGAGCAGGAAGATCGCAACATGCAGAAGCTGCAGGAAATAGTAGTTGGCGCCGGTGAGCAGGAATATGATCACGATCGGCGCGAACGACACCATGATCGCGGTCGCGAGCACGAAACCCGACAGGATAATCGTGATCATCTGCTTCAGCCCCAGCCGCGAACCGAGAATGTACTGGATAATGAACAGCGCCGGGAAACAGATGATAATCGCGCCGGAGAACATCACCGTCACCTTGACCCCGGCCACCAGCGCCTGGAGCACGCTGTTGTAGCTCCCCATGATGACACCGTAGAGAAAGGTGAACAGGGACATCAGCAGGTACTGCTTGAAAATGACTGCGCCGCCGACCTCGTCGGAGGTAACCCGTGCGAAAAACTCCTCGCGGTTCTGGAGGGTGGGAAAGAAGGCAAAAGCGGCCTTGCGTTCGTCAGCCATGAGACACTCCCCTTGCTTGAGTTCTGTCTCAAGCTACTCAGCATCGCCTGATTTGTCAAGTTTTTTATTGTTTGCTACTGTTTACTATAGCGAGATAGCAGAAACTGTCGAATACTAGCTATTAAAATTGATGTCTTATAGCGTTATTTTGCTATAATACATCTTATAGTATAATTTATATATCATTCCCCGCCGAAATACTACTTGTATACTCAATCGTATATGATATATTAAAGCTATGAATCGGCCATAACATATACCAAGAGTTATATTATGAACTGGAAATCAATGTCAGATCCAGCTGTTGTCGCCGAGATCGGCCGCCTCATCAAGCAGATGCGCCTGAATCGCAACCTCACCCAGAAGCAACTGGCAAACCTGTCCGGTCTGGCGTGGCTCACAATCAGCCGGTTCGAGCGGGGACAGGCCCCATCGATAATGACCCTGATCCAGATCCTGAGAGGACTCGACAACCTCGAGGTCCTCAATGTCTTTCGCGAGGAAGCCGAGATCAGCCCGCTCCAGATGCTGAGCCTGACGAAAAAGCGCCGCAAACGAGCATCGGGCACACGAACCTCCCCGCGACACGCATAGAGACGCCGCATGAATACTGTCGCTGAAGTCAAAATCTGGGGCGCGCGAGCCGGCGCCGTTTTGTGGAACGACTCCACCGGTCTGGCCACGTTCGAATACGAGCCGAAATTCCTCAAAGAGGGGCTCGATCTGTCGCCTATAAAGATGCCTCTGTCCGAAGCACTGCGCGGCAGCCGGCAGTACACCTTCCCCGACCTGAAATCCCGGTCTTTCCTCGGCCTGCCCGGCCTGCTGGCGGACAGCCTGCCGGATCGATTCGGAAACGCGCTGCTCGACCGATGGCTGGTCGAACAGGGCCGCACGATCAACGACGTGAACCCGGTGGAGCGACTCTGCTACGTGGGGACGAGAGGGATGGGAGCGCTGGAGTATCATCCGCCCAAAAGGGGAATCAGCGACCGCAAAAAAGCAATCGAGATCGAACGCCTGGTGGAGCTGGTCTCGGCGGTCCTCCTCGATCGAGCCGACTT
>CAYPYM010000343.1:0-4475 GCA_964414435.1 uncultured Ignavibacteriales bacterium
GGCTCGGACGGCGGTCGGCCCGCGTACTAGTCTGATTAGCAATAAGTTATATGTTTAGTGTTGACTTTTCGGGGGTATTTTGATATTTTGAGGTTCCGTATGTGACCTGACAATAATTGTAAGTTGTTGAAATATAAGGCTTTATATGTTAGGGGTAATTGGTAATCGGTTCTCCATAGGTAAAGAAACCTACCCGCCGTTTTCGGCCGAACTTCACTATTTCCGAATCGACAAACGCCACTGGTCGATTTGCTTTGAACGGATCAAGCGCGCCGGATTCCGCATCATCTCCACCGCCGTCCCGTGGAATATCCACCAGGACAACAACAAGATGTTCGATTTCGCCGGGCTCACCGATCCGCGCAAGGACCTGATCGTGTTCCTCGAGCTGGCCCGCGAGTTCGGCTTCAAGGTGATCCTTCGCCCCGGGCCGTGGGTCGCCGGACAGCTTCCCAACGGCGGGCTGCCCAAATACCTGTTCAACGACCTCAAGGTGTTCGCCCGCGACGCATCCGGTCAGGAGCGGGAGCTGGCCCCCGATCACGGGGTGAAATCGGGTTATCTCCCGAGTTACCTGCACTCCAATTTCCAGTTCCATCTCAAGAGCTATTTCAAGGCGTTTATCGAGACGACCAAGAACTATGTCCATCCGCGCGGCCCGGTCTTCATGGTCGAACTGGATTATGAGACATCTTTCGGTCGTTTGCTGGATCCTTCGGCAGCCGATTACAACCCCGATGTGCTGGCCAACTACTACGGCCGGTTCCTGCGCGAGGCGTATGAGGACGATATCAAGAAGCTCAACGCTCAGTACAAGGAAAAGAACTCCGATTTCGAGGATATCGATCCGCCCCGGAAATTCACCGATCTCGACCTGAAGGACTATCCCAAGGCGCTCGACTGGTTCCGGTTCCGCGAGTATATGCTGCGGACTTATCTGCAGACGGTCGAGGACCTGTTCACCTCGTACACGGTCGAACCGCTCATTTTCCGGTCGCTCTATCTGCGCCCGGGCGACCTGCTTCCGGCCTACAATCTTGTCCCCGAGGAGATGGCCCCGTTCCTGGGCAGCAACGTTTTCCCCGAGGGGAATTACTTCGACCTGTCAATTAAGGCCCGGTTCCTGAGAGCCGAGTACGGCTTTGCGTTCGCCAGCTCGTTTGTATCCGGTTCGGCCGCGGCCGATCCCGAGCGCGAGGAGAAGATCGCTCCGGTCCGCAACAACGCCCGGCGTTTCTACCTCTCGGCGGGTCTGGCGGCCGGATTCAAGGGCCTCAATCACTATATGTTTGTCGACCGCGACCACTGGTACGGCGCCCCGCTGCACAACGACGGGACCGTTTCCGACGGTTACCGGGTGCTCCAGCGGTTCAACCTGGCCGTGTCGGAGATCGGGATCGAGGACATGGAGTCGAACTGCGATGTCGCCGTAGTCGGCAACCGGCTCTACTCCTGGATCAACCTGACCACGAGCGAGAAGGTGTTCTCGTACGTGCCGCGCCTCATGAATGAATCGACGGTCGGATTCTGCCGCGACCTGATGCGCCTGAAGCTCAATTTCGGCGTGCGGGAAAACCGTGACTGGGAATCGATGAAGAAGTACAAGCTTCTGTTCATCCCGTCGACCGAGGTCATGTCCCAGAAGGATCAGGAGGCGATTGTCGAGCTGGTCAAGGGTGGCCAGACGGTCGTGATGTGCGGTCTGATGCCTCGTTACGACGAGAACTTCCGCGACTGCAAAGTGCTCTCGAACCATTTCCGCATCAAGACCACGATCGACTGCCGGATCGGATCGATCGAGCACAAGGACGGCTCCTTCCCGGGCTACATCTACGGCAGCATCCGCGCCACCGACGACGCCAAGACGAAGAAGATCGTCAAATGCGGCGCCAAGGTGGTCGGGGTGTCGTCGTCGCGGTTCAAGGGCTCGCTCTACTTCTTCTCGTTCGACCTCGCGTCGGGCGGACACCACAAGAAGCTCGCCTTTATCGAGTCGATTCTCGAGGGCGAGAAGATCAGCTCCGATCTCTTCTGTTCCGATCCGTCGGTGGACGTCTCGTTCCAGATGGGGCCGAAGCGCGGGCTGCTCTTTATCGTGGCGCCGCCGCCGGGTGAACTGTCCGACGGATTCGAGGCCGCCCACAAGGAGATTATCGTGCGGGCCGACTTCAAGAAGCTCGGTATGAAGGCGGTCAAACTCAAACTGACCGATCTGTTCTCCGATCCGGAGGAGCCGACCGTGATCAAGACGACGACAAAGGAACTGGCCGAGGGCATTCCGTTCGACATCAGCTTCCCCGACGGTCGGATATTCCTGGTCGACAAGCGCTGAGGCGCCGGTCCGCCATGACACAGGCAATTCTTAACCACCGGCTTCTGCCGCTCACGGCGGGGCTGGTGGTTTTTCTTGTGGTCCTGCTGCCCGGATGCGAGTCGCTCGAGGTATCGACCTGTTATGAGCACGGGGCGGTGGCGTCGGCGGCACCGATCGCATCCGATCTGGGTGCGAGGGTATTCGAAAAGAAGGGCAACGCTTTCGATGCCGCCGTGGTGGTCGGGCTGGCGCTGGCGGTGGTGCATCCCGAGGCCGGGAATATCGGCGGGGGCGGGTTCGCCGTAATTCGTGACGGCAAGACGGGGGATATTCGGACCCTTGATTTCCGCGAGACCGCACCGGCCGCCGCGACCACCGACATGTATCTCGACAGCAGCGGCGCCGTGATCGAGAACGCCTCGACACTGGGCGCCCGGGCCGCCGGGGTACCGGGGACAGTCGCCGGGCTCTACGAACTCTGGGATGTCTACGGCAGCCTTCCCTGGCCCGACCTCGTGCAGGCGGCCGCCCGTCTGGCCGACACCGGGTTCACGGTCGACAGCTATCTGGCCGAGTCGCTCGAAGAATACCGCACCGCGCTGAGCCGCTTCGAGGAGACGGGAACGATCTTTCTCCCCGGCGGACAGCCGCTGTCGGCCGGCGACCGTCTCGTCCAGAAGGATCTCGCGCACACGCTCTATGGAATCGCAGCGGACGGCCCTGACGGCTTCTACACCGGCGATGTCGCCGACAGCATTGTCGCCTGCATGGAGAAGTATGGCGGGTTGATTACGCACGAAGATCTCGAGTCGTACCGGCCGGTCTGGCGGGAGCCGGTTCATTTCACGTTTGATTCGCTTGATATCTACTCGATGGCGCCGCCGAGTTCGGGCGGCGTTATCATGGGGCAGATACTGAAACTCCTCGAGCCATATGATTTCTCGCGCTACACGCCCAATTCACCGAAATATATCCACCTGTTCAGCGAGGCTTCCCGGCTGGCGTTCGCCGATCGCTCGGAACATCTCGGCGACCCGGCTTTCTGGTCGGTGCCGGGTGGACTGCTCGACTCGACCTATCTCACCCGCCGCCGGCAGTTGATCAATCCCGATCACGCGACGCCGTCGGCGACGGTTCGGCCCGGTCGGCCGTCGGCGGAATCGGACCAGACGACTCATTTCTCGATCTGCGACGGCGCCGGCAACATGGTTTCGATCACCTACACGCTCAATACTTCCTACGGCTGCAAACTGACGGTCGGCGGAGCCGGTTTCCTGCTCAACAACGAGATGGATGACTTCTCGATCAAGCCCGGGGTGGCGAACACCTATGGACTGGTGGGCGGCGAGGCCAACAAGATTGAGCCGGGGAAGCGGATGCTGTCGTCGATGTCGCCGACCCTCGTGCTCGATCGCGGCCGTCCGCTCTTCGCGCTCGGATCGCCGGGTGGGTCGAAGATCATCACGACGGTTGCCGAAGCGATCATCGACCTCACTCGTTTCCATTTGAGCGGAGTGGAGACTGCCGCCCAGCCGCGCTTCCACCACCAGTGGCTGCCCGACATTTTGTATCTCGAGGAAGGGGGCTATACGCCGGACGTGATAAAGAAACTCACGGCGATGGGGTACGATGTACAGGAGCGGGAACCGTACGGCGATCTTCAGTTGCTTATGGTCGATGACGCCGGTCTGATGACGGGCGTGTCCGATCCGCGCAAGCGCGGGACAGTGGCCGGTCAGTAACTGCCTGCAGCCACGCAGGGACCTATCCAATCAAAGAGAGAAGAACGATTGTTCCGGGCGTTACCGGTCGGTGCCGGGGAGGTCACTCGGCCGCGGCGGCGGCTCGGGGGGTGGGGGCGGACCGGGCAGCGGCGGCTGGGGCGGCGCAGGGGGTGTCGGTGGCTTCGGTACGACCGGCTCGGCAGCGGGGCCGCCGTGGGCGGGATTACGCGGGCAGTAGCGGATGCCGAGTACAATGGCGCCCGCACCGGTTATCCCTGCCAGCAGGGCGACGGCGAATCCGATATACGGAATCTCGAACAGGATGGCCAGCAGGGTCAGGCCGATTAACAGATTGATCTTGTTAAGTGCCGCGTCCGTTTTCGAGCGACGCAGCAACAGAGCGCCGATCAGGAATCCGACGACGATCTTCCCGGAAT
>CAYPYM010000344.1:0-4467 GCA_964414435.1 uncultured Ignavibacteriales bacterium
CCTCGGGGACGCCGGGGCCGTTGTCCCGAATTTCGATCTCTCCCTCGTTTCCCGCCATATGAACTGAAATGTCGATGCGCGGATCGGCGGTACTCGCGAGGGCATCGAGACTGTTCCAGATCAGATTGTCCAGCACTTCCACCAGCTGATTGAGATTGGCCCGCATGGGCGGCACGGGTGTCGTGTCGATGTGAAGCTGCACTCCGGCCGATTCGCTCCGGGCCCGGTTGTGCACAATTGCTCGGCGTACGATATCCGTCAGGTCGACCTGCTCCGGCCGGCGCTCGTCTTCCAGCCTGGTATACCCGGTAATGATGCGAGTCATGTCAATAGCGCGGTCCAGGGCGCCGTCGATCTTCTTCAGACCGCTCGCGACAGCGTCATCTTCGGATTTCGAACGTACCCGCGCGACAGCGGCGCGTGCGGGAAACAGGGCGTTTCGGATCTCGTGCGCGAAGCCGCCGGCGATATCGCGCGCCTGCCGAAATTTCTCCTGTGCGATGATCGTTGCCTGCGCTTCCTTCAAGGCGGCGTGGGTCGTCTCGATCTCCCGTTTCTGACGCTCGATGAGGGTGAGACTGCTGCGGGTGCGGCGGCGATAGTGGTTGACGGTTGCGAGACCGACAACCAGTCCGAAGAGGAGCGAGAGGATGTAGGGCTGATAGTCGACATAGATGATCGAGGCGTAGGTCAGCATGGAGCAGGGCTCGAGCGCACAGAGTTGGGCGCGGTCTTCCGCGGTTATCGCCAGCCAGAGGGAGCCGCCGACAGGGTCGAGGCGGGCGACCTGAACTCCTCCACTTCCAACTGCGGCCAGAGTCTCGAACTGCGGCGTCATCAGCCGGCTTCCATGTGAGGTCAGACACAGAAGCACTTCCGGATGCGCCGTCCATCCGCGGATGACGGTCGCAATACCGTGAAGGTCGCTCGGACCGCTTTCGGCTGTCAGTTGAAGGTCCGCGTCAAAGATGCGCACCGATCCGTCGTTACCGAGGAGATACAGGTCCGGCGAACCGTCGGAATCGAAATCGGCCGTGCAGGCGGCGCTTGGAGTGAACGAGAGCTGCTTCGATTCCAGGATCTCGCCGGTGGGCCGGAATCGGGTCAGGCGGTACCCCTGTTCGTACTCGGTCTCGCCGCCGAGCGTGTCGTGGGAGAAATCGCGCGTGTGCACGGCGTAGAACTCACCCGGCTCGTTGAGACGAAGAAGAAATCGGCTGTCCGTGAATCGTCCGAGGATCTTCTTCAGAACAACCCGGCCGCGATCGTCGATGCGCACCAGGTAAGTGAAATAATCGTCGAAGAGGCTGTCTCTCACTCCGTTGGCCGGTGACGCGGAGAGCAGCAGAATTCCGGGTGACGAGCGGTTTCCGCAGGTGTAGGCGGCACTGCTGATTCCGGATGCAAACGGGAGGCTCCATTCCATCCGCATGTCGTCGAGTTCCACACTGCAGAGCGTACGCGGGCCGCGATCGGCCTCGGCGCCCGTAACCAGGATGATCTCGAGGCGGCCGTCGTAATCGTAGTCGTCGATGAGTGCGACGGAACCTTCCCCGCTCCAGGTACCGTCGCCGCTGAGATCGACGCCGGTCGAGATAAAGAGGGGTGCAGATAACCGGTCGTCCACGAACTTCACGAGATAGAGGGTGTCGTGCTTCAGACAGAGCAGCGCCAGGCCTGGAGAGTCAGTGAGGCGATCGTGGAAGGTGGTCGCTTTCTTGACGATCATCTGCATTCCCATATCGGCCTCGAGGGTCAGCGGCGTCAGTACCGGCGCAATGTTGATCTGGGTGGGATGATCGCGGCCGAAGAGCGTGTTCAGGATTATCGCGAGGCGTCCGGGATGAAGCGTGTCGGTAGCGGGCTCCAGCACGACGACATTGGGCCCGGCGATCGGGCGCGAGCCGAGGTTCCACGACGCCACTGTGTTGACCCGGAACGGCAGGAACCGGGTGTCCCGGTTGGCATCAACCGAGAATCGCCCGGGGGCGGCACCCGGGGCCGATATCATCGTCAGGAGAGCGGCGATCAGGACGGCGCCGACACGACCGAAACGGCCTGCGGAGTGCTTCGTTCTGTCACTGGAGAAACCCGAACCCTGCATTATATCCTCACCCGTCGATACTGCGCTTCAAGGGACAATATAAGCCAATTGGCGCTGATTCGCCACCGCTGATTCGTTTCTCGGACCTCTCCCCGCACGAGACGTCACAAAAAAAAGGCCGGAGCGGCAAGCTCCGGCCTCGAAGTTGTCTAACTTTTGCGGCGGTCAGACTTCCATGACCTCTTTCTCTTTGGAGTCCAGCAGTTCGTCGATCGTCTTCACGTGGTCGTCGGTCATCTTCTGAATATGGTCGAGCCCGTCGTGATGCTGGTCTTCGGAAACCTTCTTGTCTTTTTCGGCCTGCTTGAGTTCATCGTTGGAGTCGCGGCGGATGTTCCGGATCGCCACTCGGCCCTCCTCGGCGATATGCTTGCACTGCTTGACGAGGTTTTTGCGCCGTTCCTCGTTCAGGGCCGGGATCGGCACGCGGATCACCTGACCGTCGACCTGCGGATTCAGCCCGAGATCGGCCGCCTGGATGCCCTTAACGATGTCGCCGACGGTCGACTTGTCGAACGCCTGGACGACGAGGAGGCGCGGCTCGGGGGCGTTGACCGTCGCCACCTGGATCAGCGGCATGCGGGTGCCGTAGGCTTCGACCGTGACGGTGTCGAGGAGTTGGGGGGTGGCTTTACCGGTGCGGATGGTCGCGAATTCGCGCTGGACCGCTTCGATCGTCTTGTGCATGCGGTCGTGAGCTTCCTTGTAAATCTCTTCCAGCATATCGGTTCCTCCCGACTAATGGGACAGGTGCAATTTATCCTGCGGTCGTGATGAGCGTACCGACGTCTTCGCCGAGGACCACCTTGCGCAGGTTGCCGGCGCGATGGAGGTCGACGATGCGCAGCGGGATGTTGTTGTCCTTGAGCAGCGAGACCGCGGTGGCGTCAATGACCTTCAGTTCTTTCGTGAGGATGTCCATGTAGGACAGGCGGGGGTAGAATTCCGCCGACGGGTCGGCCTTGGGATCGGCCGAATAGACGCCGTCGACATTGGTCGCCTTGACCATCAGTTCGGCCCCGACCTCCATGGCCCGGAGCGACGCGGCGGTGTCGGTGCTGAAATAGGGGCTGCCGGTGCCGGCGGCGAAGATGACGGTCCGCCCCTTTTCCATGTGGCGGACGGCGCGGCGGCGGATATACGGCTCGGCGAACGCCTCCATGTGAATCGCCGACATGACGCGGGTATACACCCCCATCTGCTCGAGCGTGTCCATCATGGCCAGGGCGTTCATCACCGTGGCGAGCATGCCCATGTTGTCGGCGGTGACCCGCTCCATGCCCAGTTCGCTGGCCGAGAGGCCGCGGAAGATGGTTCCGCCGCCCACGACGATGCCGAGTTCGACGTCGAGCTTCTTGACCTCGACCACCTGGTGGCAGACGGACTCGACGGTGGCGGTGTCGATGCCGAACTCGCGCGGACCCATGAGGGCCTCACCGGAAATCTTGATGAGGACCCTCTTGTACAGCGGACTGGTACTCTCGGATTCCATGTTATTCCCCGAGGCGGAACCGGGCGAAGCGGCGGATCTGCATGTTCTCGCCGAGGGTGCCGATGGTCTCCTTGACGTACTCCTCGACGGTCTTATCGGAATCCTTGACGAAGGGTTGTTCGAGGAGCACGACTTCGCCGTAGAATTTCTCAACCTTGCCGTCAACGATTTTATCGATGATCTTTTCGGGCTTGCCCTCTTTGAGCGCCTGGTGGCGATAGATGTCGCGCTCCGCCTCGATCTTGGCCTGATCGAGTTCGGTCCGCTCGACACAGAGCGGCGAGCTGGCCGCGATGTGCATGGCGATGTTGCGGGCGAATTCCTTGAACTGGTCGGTGCGGGCGACGAAGTCGGTCTCGCAGTTGATCTCGACCATGACGCCGAGCTTGTCGCCGGGGTGGACGTACGTCGCGATCACGCCCTCGGCCGTGGTGCGGCCTTCTTTCTTGGCGGCCTTGGAGATGCCCGCCTCGCGCAGATAGGTGACGGCTTTCTCGAAGTCGCCGTTCGATTCGGTCAGCGCCTTCTTGCAGTCCATCATGCCGGCCCCGGTCTGTTCCCGGAGCTCCTTAACCATTTTCGCAGATATTTCCATCGGGATCTAACCTTCTTTACTCTTCGCCTACAGCGGTGTCATTGTCATTGGACTCAGGGGCGCTCTCCGCCTCTTCCGGCGCTTCCTCGCCGGCGGTCGCCTGGAGCATTTCGGCGACGACGGAATTCTTGGCCTCGACTGCGGCGTCGACCAGCGAATGGATGAGGATCCGGATCGACTTGATCGCATCGTCGTTGGCGGCGATCGGGAAGTCGATCAGGTCGGGGTCGCAGTTGGTGTCCAGAATGCCGATGATGGGGATGCCGAGCTTGGACG
>CAYPYM010000345.1:0-4464 GCA_964414435.1 uncultured Ignavibacteriales bacterium
CGTCGTCGACCGTCGCCTCGACTCCGACCGAGAAACTGGTGGACTGACTGATTCCCTCAAAACCGTTGGTGTGGACCTTTATCGATTCCGAGGAATTATCGCTGTAACCGGCGCTGGACGAAACCAGCTGCTTGTTCAGCCCGGCCGTCAGCTCCTGAAGTTCCTGGGCCATCTTGACCCGCTTGTCGGCCGTAACCTTGTCGTAGTCCGGATCGACCAGATCGAGTTGTTTGGTTTCTTTACCCTCATAGTACTTCGGATCGGGCAGCGCGCGAAACTCATCGGCGCTGAGGTAGCGGGTCATCGCCACCGCTTCCTTGATAAACGGGCCGAGCGAATCGCGGCGAAGGTCGCTGGTCGTGTGCGAGGAAAACTTGTTGTCGGCGTAGATCGCAATCGTCAGGGAATTCTGCGTCGACTCCTTCACGTTGTCGAGCTGGCCGTCGCGGTACTCCACCTCCACCTCGCGGGAATGATCCAGATTCACCGCCGCATCCGAGGCTCCCGAGGCCCGCGCCGTCTGAGCCGCCCAGTGGGCCAGTTCCAATCTATCTTTTGTCTTCATAGGTCAAGTCCTTACCTGTTCCGTTTCGTTATCCGCCGGAGTCCGGACGGGCTCACGACACTCCGCCGACCGTGATCGACGACACCAGTACGGTCGGGAGGCCCATCGAGACCGGTACTCCCTGTCCGTTCTTGCCGCAGGTCCAGCCGCCTTCCGACATTTTCATGTCGTTGCCGACCATGGTGACCTT
Source organism: uncultured Ignavibacteriales bacterium (assembly GCA_964414435.1). GTDB lineage: Bacteria > Zixibacteria > MSB-5A5 > GN15 > FEB-12 > JAGNLV01. The sequence continues at coordinate 756 of CAYPYM010000345.1, forward strand.
GCGAAGGCAGTCGGGACCGTTGCCGATCAGGTTGACGTCTTTGATCGGGCGGGTCACCTTGCCGCCCTCGATCAGGCTGCCGGACTTGACATAGAAGGTGAAATCGCCGGCGCCGATATTGACCTGGCCGTTGGTAAACTGGTCGACCAGAATCCCCTTCTTCACGCTCCGGATAATCTCGGCCGGCAAATGGGGACCGTCGGTCATGTAGGTGTTGCGCATACGCGGCATCGGGGCGTAACGGAACGACTGCCGCCGCCCCGAACCGGTCGGCTTGACCTTGTAGTACTGGGCGCTGATGCGGTCGTGCAGGTAGCTTTCGAGAATGCCGTTTTTGACCAGATAGGTCTTCTGCGTGTCGTTCCCCTCATCGTCGATGTTTATCGACCCGCGCACGTTCGGATTCGTGCCGTCGTCGACGATCGAAACGAACTTCTCTGCCACCGGCTTGCCGATCTTGTCGGCGAAGATCGAAACGTTCTTGCGGTTGAAATCGGCCTCCATGCCGTGACCGATCGCCTCGTGCAGGAGAATCCCGGAACTCCCCGCCGCCAGCACCACCGGCATCTCACCCGCCTCGGGGCTGACCGCGTCGAACAGGTTCACCGTGCGATGGACCGCCTCGGTGCCGATCCGACCCAGCGTTTCGTCGGAGAGGAAGCCGATCCCCCGACGGGCCGACAGATCGAACCAATTGGTCTCGCGCTTGCCGTTCTGCTCGGCCGTACTCGAGGCGCCGACCCGGATCATCGGCTGGTAATCGCAGGCGATCCGGCCGTCCGAGGACGCGACCATGATGTAACTGGCCTCGTCCGACAGGCTGGCGCTGGTCTTGATGACGCGCTTGTCCGCGCCGTGCATGACGGCATTGATCTTCTGGAGCGCGGGGATGCGGGCTTCGATCCCAACCTCCTCCCACTTCTTCTTGATCGGGTAGTAGTCGGGCGTGGCGTGATACCCGAGCGTCGCGACCGCCCCCGGTGTCGAGGTGCGGGCGATGTTCGCCGCGGTTCGGGCCGCCTTCTCCATCGCCTCGGGCGTCAACTCCTCGGTGAACGAGAAACCGGTCTGGTCTCCCTCGATCACCCGGATGCCCACACCGAGATCGACATTGGTGTAGGCCCGGTTGACAATGTCATCCTCCAGCGCCACATAGCTGCTGACCGAATGCTGAAAATACAGATCGCAGTAGTCGCCGCCGCGTTCGAGCGCTACCTGCATCGTCTTGCGGATGATATCCTCGGACATGCTGAAATGTCGGAGAAAGTCATCGAGCTCACTGGCGTCGTCCAGATCGGGCGACAGCGCCAGTACCGGATTGAACTTGAATATCGCCGGGATCGAGGCGAGGGCGATGCCCCGCGCGCTCATGGTGACGAATTTCCTGCGCGTCATGGCCGCCATCCGGGTGTCCTTTCCTCTTTTGGTTGCAGAGCGTATAACCTGACCAAAACTATATAGTATTTCTTTACGGAAAAATCGACCAGTAGATGCATCAGACCACGATTTTTGTAGCCCGACACCATGAATTGCGCCAAGGATAACTCCGGGGCGTACCGGAACGGAAACGGAGAGCGGAATGCAAGCCGTTCCTAGTAATTGTGCGTGCCGATCACGACCTCCTTGCCGAAATTCTCCTTCACCAGCGCGGCGATCTGCTCGAAATCGAGCGGGCACTTGCCGGTCTTCTTGGCCTTGACGATACAGGTCCCCAGATGAATCGTGTCGTAATTGCGCCCCAGGACGCCGGCGATCTCGTTCATCAGCTGCAGCTTCGGCATGATCAGGCCGGGGCAGTCTCCGCAGTTCCCCAGCGCGACCAGCTCAACCGTATCATCGTAGCGCGCGAACTCCCCATCCTTGAGGCTGATCGCCTTCAGGCACTTCTCACAGGCCACACAGAGTTGGTCCTGAATCCTCTTGCAGCCGACAATGGCGACTTTCGCCATACCATGCTCCTTCCTGCGACATTAATGCATTCGCCCCAAACTAAGACATTTTTGTCGATTTTCAAGTGGGTACGCGAAGAAATCACGGAGCCGTCGTACGAGCCGTATCGGACAAAGGGCGGAACATATTGAAATAGGCACACTGATACATCGCCAGGACCTCCCGCTGCATCCGGGCCGCCAAGCCGGGCAGCGCGTCGCTCAGCTCCCCCTCAGGATCGACCTGGCGGTCGCTGTCATCGACCCGGTACAACGACCCGGGACCGTCGAGCCGCGCAATGGCAAACAGGCTGTCCTCGACCATACCGCTGCGCTCCCACTCCGAAAACTGGGCGAAGGCGTGTCCCGGCCGATTCGGATCGAGCAGGTCCCGGCCGAACGTGTAGTTGTCCCAGTCCAGCCCGACCAGTCCCATCACAGTCGCCGCGATATCGATCTGGCTGACCACCGTTTCAATGCGGCGCCCCTCCCCTTTGCCGACATCGCGAATGGGCAGGATCAGAATCGGAATCTGGTACTGGGTCAGGTCAAAGTCGACATGCGGCCGGTAGAGCAGGCCGTTGTCGGCGGTCACCACGAGGACAGTGTTGTCAAACGCCGAATCGGCCGCCAGTTCGTGCACCAGTCGTCCGAGCGCCCAGTCGGAATACTTGAAGGCATTCATCTTGACGGCCTCGGGCAGATCCGACGGCAGCGGGTCGAACGGTACCTCGGGCACCATCCACGGTCCGTGATTTGAGGCGCTCAGCAGCGTGGCAAAAAACCGGTGGTCGCTCCTCGCCTTGAGTTCTTTCACCGCTCGATCGAACATGATATGATCCGGCACTCCGAGCGTGCTGAGTTTCTCCGATTCATCGTAGTCGAACAGCGAAAATACCCGCATCATGCCGTGGGCCATCAGAAACCCCTGCATGTTGTCGAAATGCGGGTCGTGGGTGCAGAAGAAAAGGGTCTCGTAACCCCGCTTCCGAAGCATCGACGGCAGCCCCAGGAACTGGTGCCGCCCCGTCATCATCTTCATAATCGATTTGCCGTACAACGTCGGATAACCGAACAGCGTACAGAACAGCCCCGAGAAAGTATGGCTGCCGCCCGAATAGGCGTTGGTGAAAAAAATCCCGTCGTTGACCAGCGAATCGAAATGGGGACTGAGATCGTACGGCCGACGGTGGTCGAGGCAGCCGAGATGTGAGGCACCGAACGACTCCATAATAACGACGATGACATTCGGCGGATTCTGGTTTTGCGCGGCATAGGTCACCCGGCGGTGGATACGCGGCGGCTGCCCGCCCGGAGCAATCGGCGGAAGGCCGAGCAGATCGTGCACGAGCGAATCGGCCTCGGGAAATGCGATCGACTCCATCACCTGCTCGTCGTCCTCCTGGCTGCCCCGATCGTAGGCGGCGTCGCGGAGGAACGTGAAGGTTGGATTAAGCGCGAGTTGGTTGGCCGTGTCGTACTGAGAAAAATAGGCCAGCCCCCAGGTAAGTGGCGCTTTCTCCTCTACTCTTCCCCGCGCTCCGATCAGGAAGAACGCCAGCACGAACGGAAACCACACCAGGTTTACCAAGATCGGCGACTTGGGCCATCCGACAGTCGTGGCCCGCTGCATCCTTCGAAACAGCCAGATGAAAACGACCAGCACGGCCAGATACAGCAGCAGGTAGCCGATCACCGGATACGACTGCCATATCATCCCGGTCACGAACCCCGGTGTGTCTTCCCATGATAGCGCCATACCATTCAACCGTTGGTTGAAG
>CAYPYM010000346.1:0-2414 GCA_964414435.1 uncultured Ignavibacteriales bacterium
CCGCCTGAACGTCGTCCCCCTCCCCATCCCCCCGCTCCGAGAGCGCCCCGAAGATATCCCCATGCTGGTCGATCGCTTCCGTGACATGTACACGATCGAACGGGGTCTCCCGATCAAGATGTTCGCTCCCGACGCGGTTGAGCTGCTCATGCAGCAGCCGTGGCCCGGCAATGTCCGTCAGCTCGAGGAGACCGTGCGGGCAATGGTCGTGCTGCACGACTCCGATGTCCTTCTGAGCGAAGATGTCGCCGCCTACCTCAAGGTCGAGCAGGAAGCGCCCCTGCCGGCCGACGGCACGCTGGCCGAACAGGTGCGGGCATTCGAGCGTCGAATCATCATCGCCGCCCTCGTCGCCTGCGGCGGCGTCATCAGCCGGGCGGCCGAGCAGCTGGGGATGGACCGGGCCAATCTGAGCCGGAAGATCAGACAGCTGGGTATCGATCCCGACTCGTTCCGCTGACCATCACATTCGCGTGTCGAATTCACATCGTTGAGTTTTAGCTCTCCGTGTCGAGCCGTCCCGCCGCCGTCCGCGCGGCTTGTCTGTATCTCCCTTAATCCCTTAATTCACAGCGCCTTACGGGGACCGCCCGGCCTCCTCTGCGATTGGCACGCCGCTTGATATACTGTCTATGTTGGTAATGCCTGAGTTGCGACCGGCTCTCGAAGCACACATTCGACTCCAGTAGACGGATGTTCGCCCCCTTCGAGGTCGGTCTTAGAATAGCACACGTAGAATCGGGGGGACACTGTTGCGAGACAGAGGGGTGTCCTCCCGGCACACTGACCATTTCGGTCATGAGTGCACTCATGCCCGGACGCGTTCGCCGCGGCCGGGTTTTTTGTGCGCCGCCCCCAGCCGATTCACTATCCGGCGACATCGATATTGTCTGCCACGCCGGCACCGGTTATATTCTCCCGGAACGATACGACCCCGGGGGAGGGGGGCAATATCCGAAGTACGAGGAGTGGATGGCAGCATGGTACACATAACCGATTTCAAGACGCAGTGCCGGTCGGTGATTCACAAGGCGGGGGTTGAGTCGCTGCACGATCGCCTGCACGAGCTGTTTGCGCTGGGCTGGGAGCGGCGGATGCAGCAGCATCCGGACTGGGCGACCGAGGTCGGCCACGGAGACTATCAAGGTCGCTGGCCCGATTATTCGCCCCAGGGGCTGGCTGCGCTTCGTGAGGACAACGCCCTGATGCGCGAGGCGCTGGCCTCGATCGACCTCGGCGAACTCGACGACGAGGATCACCTGAATTACGAGCTGTTCGCGTTTGACCTGGTGCGCGAACAAGAGCTGTTTGCCTTTCCGGGTGACCTGCAGCCGGTCAACCAGATGGAAGGGGTACAGCAGCAGGCGGCGCGGATTCTCGAGATGATGCCGGTCCGCACCGCCGGCCAGCGGGAGAAGTATTTTGCCCGGCTGGAACGGCTTCCGGCCATGATCGATCAGACGATCGATCTGATGGGGCGCGGTCTTGACGCGAAGATCACACCGCCGAAAACCACCATGCGCGATGTCCCTCAGCAAGTGCTCAATCAGGCGCCGGAGAACCCGGCCGAGTCACCGTTGCTGGTCGCGCTGCAAAACATGCCGGCCGAGGTCCGCGAACAGGCGACGGCGCAGGCGGCAAAGCTCTACGCCGAGCATATCCGCCCGGCCTTCCTTCGCCTTCATGAGTTTCTGGAGTCAACCTACCTGCCCGGTTGTCGCACGGAGATCGCCTGGACCGCTCTGCCGGAGGGTCGCGACTGGTACGATATCCTGATACGCCAGAACACGACGACGACGCAGAGTCCGGAGGAGATCCATCAGATCGGCCTCTCGGAGGTCGCCCGGATCCGCGCCGAGATGGACAAGGTCATCAAGCAGAGCGGTTTCACCGGCACGTTCGGCGAGTTCTGCGAATTTCTCCGCACCGACCCGCAGTTCTTCTGCAGCACGCCGGATGAGCTGCTGCGACGGTATCGGGACATCTCCAAGCGGGTCGACCCCGAGTTGATCCGTCAGTTCGGCAAGCTGCCGCGGCTGCCGTACGGTGTGATTCCGATTCCGAGCTATGCCGAGAAGTCGCAGACGACCGCCTACTATCAGCCCGGCTCGCCGAAAGGCGGCCGTCCGGGCTATTTCTACGCCAATACGTACGACCTGAAGTCGCGTCCGACGTGGGAGATGGAGGCGCTGACGCTCCACGAGGCGGTGCCGGGCCATCACCTTCAGATTGCACTCGCGCAGGAACTGGAGGACATTCCCGAGTTCCGCCGCCAGTCGTGGATTACCGCCTACGGTGAGGGCTGGGCGCTCTATTCGGAGAGTCTCGGCACCGAGATGGGCTTCTACGCCGATCCGTATTCGCGATTCGGCCAGTTGACCTATGAAATGTGGCGCGCGATTCGACTGGTGCTC
>CAYPYM010000346.1:2424-4461 GCA_964414435.1 uncultured Ignavibacteriales bacterium
GGATGCACGCGATGGGTTGGAGCCGCGAGAAAGCGATCGACTTCTTCCGGCAGAACTCGAGCAAGAGCCTCCACGATATCGAGGTCGAGGTTGACCGGTATATCGTCTGGCCGGGTCAGGCGGTGTCGTACAAGATCGGTGAACTCAAGATCAGGGATATTCGGGCGGCGACCGAGAAAGCGCTCGGCGACGCGTTTGATGTCCGTGCCTTCCACGATCAGATTCTCGGCGCCGGTTGTCTGCCGCTGATGCTTCTCGAAAAGCGCATCGACACCTGGGTGGCCGATCAGGTCTAGGCCGGCCGGCGACGATTCACGAGAAACGAACCGCGGCCTTACACGATCCCAACAGAGGAATCGTTATCTCCTTTTGAACGCTCCGCCGTAGGAGGCGGGGCAATCGAAAGGAGCTACCGATGACCTCAACCGACCTCGAACGTCTGCGCGAACGCGCCCGCCGTCGGGCCGACTGCGAACGGGAGATCCTCGCCTGGTCGAAGCGGATGCGGCAACGGCCGGACGACGCCCGGCTGCACTTCTACCGGGGGAATGCCTTTCGCCGCAAAGGCCAGTTTATCGCCGCCCTCTGTGATTTCAACTCCGCTCTCCGTCTCCAGCCGACTCTTGCCGCGGCCCATTTCTACAAGGCGATCACGTGCGCCGCATTGGGCTACCGGCTCGAAGAAATCGCCGCCTACCGCCGCTTCCTCCACCTGATCGGTGACCGCAACGATCGCATCGCCAACGGTGTCAGGAATCGCCTCCGCCAGATCGAGCTGCGGCTTCCCGCGTAGCTCGCCTCCGAAAGCCAGTGAATCGGGCCCAGTTACGACCGGCGGCATCGTCCCATCGACCACCCCGGAACCGGTACATAATCAAGGGTGATTTACACCATTTTATCGAAAAAAGCTTGCACCTGTCGCAGGAACGCGTAACGTGGCTAGGTGAACAGGTGGTCCGCAACTGCGACCTATGCATCTCCTGTTCGTGCCATATTCTGAAGCTCAAGAATGATCGAAGCTGAAGGCACGGCCCTTGACCGCTCTCAGTCGAATTCTCGTCATCGGTCTCGGTAACGAGTTTCGTTCCGACGACCGGGTCGGCTTGTATGTAGCCGGCCTCATCCATGCGGCCGGTCTCGATGACGTCCACGTCATGGCAGGGGTGAGCGACGCGATCGGGTTGATCGACGCCTGGGACGAGGCGATCGCCGTATTTGCGATCGACTGCGCCGTTTCCGGTCGTGAGCCCGGATTCGTGCACCGGTTCGACGGTCTGGTCGACGCTATCCCCGAAGAGATGTTCAGCCGCTATTCCACCCATGCGTTCGGCGTGGTCGACGCACTCGCACTGGCCGGCACCCTCGGCAAACTGCCGTCGAAACTCATCATCTACGGTATCGAAGCCGGTACCTGCAGTCCCGGCACGACCATGTGCCCGGCGGTGCAGAAGGCGGGCGACGATGTCGCCGAGTCGATTATCCGTCAGATCCGCGATATCGAATAATAGCCGCTATTCCCGAGTACTATCACCGGCCGGCGCTCAGCGCAACTCGTGGCTCCGGTCTGCGTATCAGGGGATGGAAAGGCGGAAAGGACACAGATCATGATCAAGTTTCTACTCTGGCTGATATTGGTGGTGCTTTGCTGGCCGCTGGCTCTGCTGGCGCTGGTCGCCTACCCGTTTGTCTGGCTGATCCTGCTCCCGTTCCGGATTATCGGGTTCACGATCGAGGGACTGCTCGAGTTTCTTCGGGCGATGATCCTTCTGCCGGCGCGCGTTCTTCGCGGACCGGCCCACTAGCCAATCAAACCGGTTGTAAATGGAAAACGGGCCGCCCCATGTCGGGACGGCCCGTTGTTCGTTTGGCTGTATCCGTCGATTACCGCAGGAGCAGCATCTTGCGGGTCTCGACATACTTGCCGGCTACCTCGAGGCGATAGAAGTAGATGCCCGAGGTCACCGGCCGGCCCTGATCGGTGGTGGCCGTCCACTCCGCTTCGTACGCCCCCGGAGCGTATTCACCCGATGCCAGAGT
>CAYPYM010000347.1:0-4428 GCA_964414435.1 uncultured Ignavibacteriales bacterium
ACATCCGCTCCTTCGAAACCGCCACCGGCATCGACGTCATCGTCGACGACACCCCCGAGGCGGTCATCCTCTCCGGTTACGATCCGGTCCGCCGCGAGATTGCCCGCATGGCGCTGGAAAAACTCATCGCCGACGGCCGCATCCACCCGACCCGGATCGAGGAAGTCGTTGAAAAATCACAGAAGGAAATGGAAGTCATCATCCGCGAAGCCGGCGAACAGGCCTGTTTCGAACTCGGCGTCCACGGACTGCATCCCGATGTCGTCAAGATGCTCGGCAAGCTCCATTTCCGGACCTCCTACGGCCAGAATGTCCTGGCCCACTCCAAGGAAGTCGCCCAGCTGTGCGGCCTGATGGCGGCCGAACTCGAACTCGACGCCACCCTCGCCAAGCGCTGCGGCCTGCTGCACGATATCGGCAAGGCGATCGACCGCGAGACCGAAGGCACCCACACCCAGATCGGCGCCGATTTCATGGGGCGGTACAAAGAATCGCCTGATGTCGTCAACGCCATTGAATCGCACCACGGCGATGTGCCCATGATCGGCCCGTACCCGGTGCTCGTGCAGGCGGCCGACGCCATCTCCGGCGCCCGCCCCGGCGCCCGGCGCGAACCGCTCGAGGCCTACATCAAGCGCCTCCAGCAGCTCGAAGAACTGGCCGACAGCTTCAAGGGCGTGTCCAAGGCCTACGCCATCCAGGCCGGCCGCGAGATCCGCGTGATTGTCGAAAACGAAACCCTCGACGATCTCGGGACCTCGATCCTCGCCAGCGACATCGCCTCCAAGATCGAACGGGAGATGCAGTATCCCGGCCAGATCAAGGTGACGGTGGTGCGCGAGACCCGCGCCACCGAATACGCCCGGTAGGGAACCCTCAGCGCTGCGGCGCTGTTGCGACAGCAAGGATAGACTTGCGCCGAAGGCGGAGTTGTTGTACACTCCGCCTTTAGCCTTTGTGTATGGTCCCCGTGGTTTCGGCGGGCGCCGCGGACCGACCGGCCGTTATCTCCGCCTTAGAAAGTTCGTCCATGGCTCAGTTCACAATCATGTTCATCGCCGATGTCTGCGGCAAAGTCGGCCGTCAGGCAATGGCTCACATGACCAAACCGCTCCGCGAGAAGTACAACGCCGATTACGTCATAGCCAACACCGAAAATGCCGCCGGCGGCTTCGGCATCACCCCCGAAATGGCCCGCAAAGTGTTCACCTACGGGGTCGACCTCCAGACCTCCGGTAACCACATCTGGGACCGTTTCGACATCATCCGCTATCTCCAGCAGCGGCCCGCCCCCAAACTGCTCCGTCCGGCCAACTTCCCCGAAGGCGTGCCGGGCGTCGGGCACTACATCGATACCGTCGGCGACGTCAAGGTCGGCGTCATCAACCTGATGGGTCGCACCTACATGAAGGACCTCGACTGTCCCTTCCAGGTCGGCCGCCATCTCGTCGATTATGTCCGCCGCGAAACCAACGTCATCTTCGTCGACATGCACGGCGAAGCAACCTCGGAAAAACAGGCGATGCACTACTGGCTCGACGGTCAGGTGTCGGCCGTGGTCGGCACCCACACCCACGTGCCGACCGCCGATGAACACGTCAGCGCCAAGGGGACGGCGTACATCACCGATGCCGGCATGACCGGACCGTACGACTCGATCATCGGCATGGACAAGGAACCGTCGCTCCAGCGCTTTCTCACCGGCATGCCCAAGCGGTTCAGCACGGCCGAGGGAGACGTCCGTATCGCCGGGGTGGTCATCCGGCTCGACGCGACAACCGGACGGGCCCACAGTATCGAACGGTTCAGCTACGAATTCGACATTAACACGTTCGACCCGGGCGATATCGTCCCGGACGAGGACGACGAAGCATAGAGGTGGAAGGTATCATGGCTGCGGAACGAATTGAAGGGAAACCGGTCGCACAGAGTGTCCTGGACGATCTGAAGATACGAATCGATACCCTCGCGGCGCGCGGCGTCACGCCCGGCCTGGCCGCCGTGCTGATCGGCGAAGACCCGGCCTCCGAAACATATGTCAATTCGAAAGCCAAAAAGTGCGCCAGGATCGGCCTGTATTCCGAAGTCATCCGCCGCCCCGCCGATATCGAACAGTCGGAACTCGAACAGATTGTCGACGACCTCAACGCCAATCCGAAAATCCACGGCATCCTCGTCCAGTCGCCTCTGCCCAAACACATGAACGAATTCGCCGTCACCCTCCGGATCAAGCCGGAGAAAGACGTCGACGGTTTCCACCCGTTCAACGTCGGCATGATGTCGCTCGGCCACCCCGGTCTGCTGCCCTGCACGCCGCACGGTATCGTCAAGCTGATGGAGTACTACCGGCTCGACCCGGCCGGCAAAGAAGTGGTCGTGGTCGGCCGCTCCAATATCGTCGGCAAGCCGATCGCTTCGATGCTCCTTCAGAAAGCCCCGATGGCCAACGCCACCGTGACCGTCGCCCACTCCCGCACGCCCAATCTCGGCGAGGTCACCCGCCGCGCCGATATCCTCATCGCCGCGATCGGCCGTCCCCACACCATCACCAGTGATATGGTCAAGGAGGGTGCGATTGTTATCGATGTCGGCGTGAACCGGGTCGACGATCCCTCGGCGAAAAAAGGCTACCGGATCGCCGGCGATGTCGACTACGACGCCTGTGTCGAAAAGACCTCGTACATCACCCCTGTACCCGGCGGAGTCGGCCCGATGACCATTGCGATGCTCATGGTGAACACCGTGACTGCGGCCGAAGCGCTCACCGCCTGACCGGCCGTAACTGCAACTCGGTGATCTCTTTCTGCAATCCGTTACACACTTACCCGTAGGCACCTCCGGTCGACGGGTCATATTGCTACGGTCTGTTGGTGCCGGCCCGGGCAAAACCTGCGTCGCACAGCTAAGTCTTTTGGCCGCTCCCCGTTACCGAATCTGCGGAGTTGTCCCACCGATGGAATTAATTTCCGGTCGAATTGTATAAGACAATCCGAAGAAAGGCATGTGGTTTGCTCCATTGGGAAGCACGGTATACTGCGCTCTCTGATGATCAATCGACCGTGAAACAACTGATGAGAATATCGTTAAGATTACTTCTTTTTGTCCTCCTGATCGCCGGCTCCGCAACAGCCGCCGACCTGTCCAGTGTCTCCCGGGACGCCGCCGCCGCTTTTGAGAATCTCTCCACCAGCAGATCGGCCGGCACGGGGACCTTCGCCGACTTCATCGTCTCCGTCGACGACAGCACGGCCGGCGACACCGCCCGGTACGCGACCTCGTTTACCGTCATCGACGGCAAATGGCTGGCGTACCACCTCGACGGCTTCGTGTTTTCGTTCCCGGACGGCTTCGATATCTCCCATGTCACGGTTGCCGCCCTGACCGACGACAACCCCGCCGTCTCCTACGCCGTGAACCACATCGCCATCAGCGGCCAGGTCGTCGCCATCGACCTGCGCCGGAGCTGGACCCGCGACGGCGAAGGGAAGAGCGCCTCGTCGATCGCCTTCAACCTGACCCTCGCCGGGATCCGCAACACCGAAACCGCCGGTAACTACCAGCTCGCCGGACTGGCCTTTGATGTTTCCGACGACATCCTCGCCGGCCCGGCGCTCTCTCAGATGTTCCATATCACGCCGGGAGCGATCACCGGCCTCATGGTCAGCCCCGAGTCCGACCAGACTGTCCAAGCGGGCGGCATCATCAATTTCACCGCTTACATGACCGACGAGTTCGGTAACCCGACCCAGGCGGTCACCCCGATCTGGTCGCTCACCTCCGACAGCGATCCAATCGGCACGATCCACAGTGAGCCCGGCCAAAACGGCACCTTCCTGGCCACGACCGTCGGCACCGGACGGGTCATGGCGACCTACAACAACGCGACCGCTACGTCAGGCCTGATCACCGTCACCCCCGGCGCCCTCTCTCGAATCGATCTCGTCATGAACAACCGGCAGCTGGTCGGAACACCGCTCCTCGGTCCGGCCGTGGTGACTTTCTACGACAACTACGGCAACCGCACAACCGACCTCGACTTGAGCGCCACGCCGCTGCGAATCATGACCGACGACGGTCGCCTGATTCCCGACACGATCAGCGATAACAGCGCCCTCACCAACGGCTCGGTTGATCTCGCAGCCCTGGGACTCACCTACGATGGCCCCACCGCCTTCACCACCGTGAGCGCAACGGTCGGATGGCTGATGTCGAACGAGGTGGACGTTTCCTTCAGCGGCTACGACATCCTCGCCCTGCTCGATGCCACCGGAAGGCCGCTCACGACGGTCAGCGCCGGGGTGTCCTCGCCGATCGGTGTCGTCATACAGAACAACGGCCTGACCAATCCCTCGGGACCGCTCACGATCTCCGGGCGCTACGACGGTGTCGGCGGAGCCGGCGCGGTGGAGTTCACCGGCAGTTCCAACG
>CAYPYM010000348.1:0-4427 GCA_964414435.1 uncultured Ignavibacteriales bacterium
GCTTCTTCCCAGCCGCTTTCTTGGTCGGCTTCTTGGCAACCGCCTTCTTGGCCGGCTTCTTCGCCATCAGCTCTTTGAGAAGCGCGGGGAGTTCGGTCGGCGAACCGGCCACCGGCACCCCGGCTTTGTTCAACGCCGCGACCTTACCCTCGGCGGTGCCGTGCCCGCCGGAGATAATCGCACCGGCATGACCCATCCGCTTTCCGGGCGGGGCCGACCGGCCGGCGATAAAGGCCACGACCGGCTTGGTCATATGCTTCTTGATGTACTTGGCCGCTTCCTCTTCATCCGAGCCGCCGATCTCACCGATCATCACGACTCCCCTGGTGGCCGGATCGGCCTCGAACGCGGTCAGGCAGTCGATGAAGTTCGTGCCGATCACCTGGTCGCCGCCGATACCGATACAGGTCGTCTGACCCATCCCGGCCAGCGTGAGCGCCCAGATCGCTTCGTAGGTCAGCGTGCCGGAGCGCGAAACGACCCCGACATTGCCCTTTTTGACGATCGTGCCGGGCATGATACCGACCTTCGCCTGATCCACCGAAATCAATCCGGGGCAGTTCGGGCCGATCAGCCGCGCGCCGCGCGCCTTCACATATGGATACGCCTTCATCATATCGTTGGCCGGGACACCTTCGGTGATACAGATCACCAGCTTGATCCCGGCATCGACCGCTTCAAAAATCGCGTCCACGGCGAATGCCGGCGGGACGTAAATAACCGAGGTATTGGCGCCGGTCGCGGCGACCGCTTCTTCCATGGTGTTGAACACCGGGATACCGTCGACGCTCGTGCCGCCTTTGCCCGGCGTGACGCCGCCGACCACGGCGGTGCCGTACGCCTTCATCTGCTGGGCGTGGAACGAGCCGTCGCGGCCCGTGATACCCTGCACCAGCAGCTTCGTCTTTTTATTGATGAAAATCGACATAGTTTCAACCTCTACGACAAATTTACTCTTCTTTGCCCGCCAATTCAATGGCCTTCTTCACCACCGCATCGAGGGTGTCTTCCGACGGCAGGCTGGACGTCGCCAGAATCTTCTTCGCTTCGGCTTCATTCGTACCGGTGAGCCGCACCACGATCGGCACGGACGGATGGAATTCGTTCAGCGCCTGCACGATGCCGTTGGCGACGTCGTCGCAGCGGGTGATCCCGCCGAAGATATTGATCAGGATCGACTTCACGTTCGGATCGGAGGTGATGATCTTCAGCGCCGTCACGACCTTCGTGGGGTTCGACGAACCGCCGATATCGAGAAAGTTGGCCGGCTCGCCGCCGTAACGCTTGACCAGGTCCATCGTGGTCATGGCCAGCCCGGCGCCGTTGACCATGCAGCCGATCGAGCCGTCGAGCTTGACATACGACAGATCGGCCTCGCGGGCCTCGACCTCGGTCGGCTCCTCGGCGTCGAGATCGCGCATCGCTTCGATCTCTTTGTGACGGAAGAGGCCGTTGTCGTCGATGTTGATCTTGGCGTCGATTGCAACGACGTCGTTGACCGCGTTCGTGATCAGCGGGTTGATCTCCACCAGCGACGCATCGACTTTCCAGAACGCGTTGTACAGTTTCATGATGATGTCGGTCGCCTGGCGCACCTGGCCGATATCGCGGTACAGCTTGTAGGCGAGGTTACGCGCCTGGAACGGCTTCAGGCCGACCACCGGGTCGACCGCCAGCTTGTGGATCTTCTCGGGTGTCTTGGCCGCGACCTCTTCGATATCGATTCCGCCGGCCGCCGAAACCATGATGACCGGGCTCTTGGAGGCGCGGTCGAGGATGATGCCCACGTACGATTCGGAAATAATATCGGCGGCTTCGGTGACCAGCACCTTCTTGACCGTCAGTCCCTTGATATCCATCCCGAGGATGGTGGTCGCCAGCACCTTGGCGGCCTCGGCGTTCTCGGCGTACTTGACGCCGCCGGCCTTGCCCCGCCCGCCGACATGGACCTGCGCTTTGACCATGATCGGCCGGTTGATCCGTTCGGCGATTTCAAACGCCTCGGCCGGCGTGGTCGCAACCTCGCCCGCCGGAACGGGGATACCGGCTTCGGCAAAAATCTGCTTCGCCTGATACTCGTGAATCTTCATAAGTCCGTTTCCTTATCGTTGGATCTATCCGTCAAAGACAATGATTCGTAATATTCTCTCGCCAGTGCCGTCAGCTTTTCCTCGGTGTTGTTCGCAGGATCGTCGAGCACCTGTTCCATCAGGTAGTCGAGAATCACCCCCACTTCCCGGCCGGCCGGAATCGAAAACAGCCGCATGATGTCGTCGCCGTGCAGTACCAGATCGCGCAGCGAAAACGGCGGCTTGCGGTCGAGCTCATCGCGGATCTCCCGCTCGAACTGGTCGACATCGTCGGTCTTCCCGCCCATCCCCTGCGCGGCCACATCGGCCCTTCGAAGATCGAGCAGATCGAATATAAGCGGCACGCCCACCCGGCGCACCAGCCGCCGCATCCCCTTCGGGGTGACATCGGTGGTGAACATGTGCCGTTCGACCAGCGTCACCACCTGGCGGGTCAGTTCGCGCGAGAATCGCAGCCGCTCCATCACTCGCCGCGCCGTCCGCGCCCCCTGCACTTCATGGCCGTAGAACGTCGCACCCGGTTCGCCGTCGCGATCGACCAGCCGCTTCGACTGGGGCTTGTTGATATCGTGGAACAGCGCCGCCATGCGCACCCGGAACTCCATCGGGCAGGCGTCGATCGCCTTGAGCGTATGCTCAAATACGTCGTAGGCGTGGAACGGCCCCGGCTGATCGACTCCCACACACGCCTCCAACTCGGGGAGGACCTGCTCCAGCAGACCGGAGCGCTCCATCAGGCGAAGGCCGATCGACGGCTTCTCCGCCCGCTCCATCAGTTTCCGGAATTCGTCGGCGATCCGCTCGGCCGAAACGGTCGTGATCAGGGGCGCCTGCTCCTGCATGGCGGCAAACGTCTGCGGTTCGATCGTGAAGTCGAACCGGGCCGCGAACTGAATCGCCCGCATCATCCGCAGCGGATCGTCCCGGAACGACTCCGGGTAGACCATGCGGAGCGTCTTGTTCCTGAGGTCCGCCTGTCCGTCGAGCGGATCGATCAGCACGTCGTCGCCGAGCTCGTACGCCATGGCGTTGACCGTGAAATCGCGGCGGACCAGGTCCGCCTCGATCGAAAGCGAGGCGTCGTAGGTAACTTCGAAATCGCGATGGCCGGCGCCGGTTGAATGCTCCGTGCGCGGCAGGGTGATATCAAACGTGTGCGGCTTGCCGTCGATCGGCTGGGTGAACTTGATGACGCCGAAACTCCGCCCGACCAGGTTGACCTGGCCGTGACGGCGCAGGATCCGGGAAAGATCGTCGTATTCGATCCCGGTCACGACGTAGTCACGGTCGTAGGCGGACGGACGGTGGTACAATAGGCGGTCGCGAACCGCGCCGCCGACCTCGTATATCCGTCCCCGTTCCAAAACCGCTTCTACCGTTTCTCGCGACAATTCACTCATTCACTCTTGTCCGGTACGATTCGCGTACCCGCGCGGCCGTGAACGGCGTCGTACGCCTGTTCGAGCGAGGTGATAATCACCTCGTCGCCGCCGTTTTCGATAAACTGTATCGCCGCCCGGACCTTGGGTCCCATCGACCCGGCCGGGAAATATCCTTCCTCGAGATAGTCACGCATCTGCTGGGCCGTCACTTCGCCGATCCTCTTCTCGTCGGGCTGACCGTAGTTGAGCGCGACATTATCCACCCCGGTCAAAATACAGAGCACGTCGGCTCCGATCTCCTGCGCGATCACCGCCGAACCGAGGTCCTTGTCGATCACGGCGTCGTAGCCCTCGTAGTAGCCTCGGCTGTCGATATAAACCGGGATTCCGCCGCCGCCGCCGGCGATAACGATCACCCCCTGCGCGACCAGCTGCTTTATGATCGCGCCCGGTATGACTTTCAGCGGCGTGGGCGACGGCACCACCCGGCGCCAGCCCCGGTTGGCGTCCTTCTTCATCGTCCAGCCCCGCTCGTCACGGAACCGTTCGGCCTCTTCTTCCTTGTAGAACTGGCCGATATACTTGCTCGGATTCTGGATCGCCGGATCGTTCGGATCAACCAGCATCTGGGTGATCAGCGTCACGACCTCACGATCGATATGCTCCGTCCGCAGCCGGTTCTGGAGCGACTGTTCGATCATGTAGCCCATGCCGCCCTCGGTGTCGGCCACCAGCACGCCCAGCGGCAGGATCGGCGCCTTACCGCGAGCCAGTTCGGTGCGAAGGAGGGCGTTGCCGACCTGCGGGCCGTTGCCGTGGGTGATCACCAGTTTGAATCCGTCGCGCGCCAGCTCGACGATACCGTCGAGCGACTTCCTCGTATTGGCGAACTGATGAGCGATCGTATCTTCCTGGCCGGGCTGCGTAATCGCGTTCCCTCCGAGAGCTACCACCG
>CAYPYM010000349.1:0-278 GCA_964414435.1 uncultured Ignavibacteriales bacterium
CTCCGCCACTAGGTCATTATCGCTTAGGGGGTCGGGCCCTATGGCGATGGCCTCCAGCCGTAGGCGCCGCTTCTGTTCGCTGCTGTACCCAGCTAGAATCGAGCGGCAGATGCGGCCGAAGATGAGCGCGTAGAGCAAGAACGTCATGAACTCGACGAAGCCCATCACCGTGACTCCCGCGCCCGCCGGTAATCCAGATCGCGCAGGTAGAGCGCGTCACGGCTACAGCGTACGGCCGGCCCCAGGATGGCCGGGACCTGACGCGCCCACGGTATACC
>CAYPYM010000349.1:288-4425 GCA_964414435.1 uncultured Ignavibacteriales bacterium
GGCGCCATACCGCGAGCCGGGGGCGGCGGCGCCGCTTCTCCGCGTGCCTCATGTGGCGGACTCCGGCCCACCGCGCGCTATGGACTCGAAGCGCGTGTGCTCCTTCGTGAAGTAGAGCCCCACCGTGCCGGTGGGCCCGTTGCGTTGCTTGGCTATGATCAACTCGGTCACCCCCTTCAGGCGCTCGCGCGCCTCGTTAGCCTTCGCCTTGGATTCCTTGCTATCGCCGTCCTGGATGTAGGTCTCCGGGCGGTACAGGAACATCACCAGGTCCGCGTCCTGCTCTATCGAGCCGCTCTCCCGCAGGTCGGAAAGCAGGGGCCTGTGGTTCGGCCGGTTCTCCGGTGCTCGCGAGAGCTGGGACAGCAGCAGCACGTGGATGTTGAGCTTGCGCGCCAGGTGCTTGAGCCCGCGCGTGGCGGCCTCCACCTCTAGGCGCCGGCTGTCCTCGCCGCTGCCTTCCATGAGCTGGAGGTAGTCTACCACCAGCAGGCGGGCGCCCGTCCTCTGGGATAGTCGCGAGGTCTTGGCCCGCAGCTGCGCCACTCCCGCTACCGGCTCGTCATCGATGTAGATGGGCGCCGTATCCACCCTACCGGCCGCGTCGGTGAGGCGCTGATTCTCCTCTGCGTCCAGCTCACCGCGCCTCAGCCGTTGTAGGTCTACCCTGGCTTCCGCGCACAGCGCGCGCATGATGAGCGCCTCGGTGGTCATCTCCAAGGATGCTATCCCGCACGGCGTACCGCTCCGGAGCGCCAGGTGGCGCACGACGTCCATCGCCCATGCCGTCTTCCCCTGAGACGGACGCGCAGCCAGGATGGATAGCTCTCCGGGTTGGAGGCCGGCCGTCATCCGGTCCACGTCGTAGAACCCGCTGCTCAGCCCTAGGGAGCCCTCCGCACCGCGCCGCTGAAGCTCCTCGATCATCTCGAACGTCGGCCACAGCCGGTCCTTGGC
This sequence comes from uncultured Ignavibacteriales bacterium, assembly GCA_964414435.1. GTDB lineage: Bacteria > Zixibacteria > MSB-5A5 > GN15 > FEB-12 > JAGNLV01. The sequence continues at coordinate 1,246 of CAYPYM010000349.1, forward strand.
TTGACGGAAGTCAGAGGCGTCATAGCCGTCCAGCGACCGCGTTACGCGCTCTACCGCAGCAGCGACCGCGCCTATCCCGTCACCGTTGACGGCGTACACCTCGCGGATCAGCGCCGTAGCCTCCGTGATCACGCGCCTCATCGTGGCCTTCTCACGTACGATCCGCGCATGATAACCCACGTTGGCCGCCGTAGGCACCGCCTCGATGAGCTGGGACAGGTAGTCGTAGCCGCCGGCCATGTCCAGCTCTCCGGCGGCCTTCAGGCTCTCTCCGACCGTGATGACGTCCACGGAGGTACCGCGTTCCCACAGGTCGACGGCCGCCCGGAAGATGCGCCGGTTACGCTCGTAGTAGAAGTCACTCTCACGGACCGCGGCCAGCGCCTCGGTGACCGCGGACGGTGACATGAGGACGGCAGCCACTACCGCCGTCTCGGCTTCCACGGAGAACGGCGGCGTACGATCGAAGGGCAAGTCACCGAGCGTAGCGCTCATACTGAGGGCCGCCTACTTGCTTCACCGCCGTTGTGCCGGAGCGCCTCGAAGCTCTCCAGCTCGTCGTCGGCGAAGGAGCGTGGGTCTGTCACCTCCCGGCGCTCGCCGCGTCGCTCCGGCACGGCCGGCATGCCGCCCAGGTAATCGCGCCACTGCTCCGACGACCCGAAGAACGTCTCCGCTCTGGGCACGAACTCGGTGCCCGCACGGCCGGCACGCTCGCACCAGTCGGCCAAGTTCTGGGCGGCACTCACAAGGTCGCTGGCTGTTGCGAGCTGCGCACGAACGATCCGTCGCACCTTCCGATAGGCCCCGAGCTTTGGGTTGCCCCCGGCCCGGGCTGGGTACGCCTGCCAGATGAGCTCGAAGGCTTCCGGGAAGGTGTAGGCGTTTCCGTCTCGGCGCGGTGTTTGGGGCCAGGGGTCTTCCGTTGGTGCGGTCGCAGTTGGGGAAGAGAACATGGATCGCTGAACCGTAGGTACTTCGATAGAAGTACTTCCCCCGTTGTTATTACCCGTAGTTAGGGGTACCCTTTTGCGGGTAGGGCCCCTACCCCTTAAACGGGTAGGGGGGGCTACCCCTTTAACGGGTAGGGGGGCATCCCCGGGGAGCGCCAACTGATAGCCGTTTGAAATCTGGGCGTGCGTCTGGGGATTGAAGCGTTCGACGCGCGAGATCCATCCCCGGTCCGCAGCGAGCTTCAGGTGGGTGCGCACCACCTTCTCCGCCAGGCCGCAGAACGCGGCAAGCTCCTTCACCTTCGGGAAAACGCCCTGGCCTAGCTCGGGGATGTAGAGCGACAGCGTGAGGATCACATGGCGCGTAGTAGACGGTAGCCCGGATTCACACACGGCGCGCCGCCAAGATAGGAACGACCAACCGATTGACTGAGAAATGCTCCACCTCCCTCTAGGTGCTTCGGAGCGGGGGCAGGAGGAGGAGGCATCGAGAGGGCGAGCCTCGCGTCCAACTGTCCATCGGGATGGCAGCCCGGGCTTGGCCCAGCCCAGCCTGCCCCCCTCCGGTGTACGCCCAACGTAAACTGCCCTGCGTGGGAAGGCTAGGCCGGGACGACTCCCGGAGGGTCAGCGACGCATTGCGGATCCCAGGGGGGTGGGTTCCCGGGGCGGCTTGCCGCGCCCCCGCCGCTGCTCCGGTCGTCGTCACCGGCCACGTCCCCGCCATATCGAGCGCCGCCGCCTGCCGGCGCGTATCGCTGCTATACGCTCACGTAGCTCACGGGCCGCACGCTGATCAGGCGTCTCGACGTAGGTCTCGCAGGTCAGCAGTCCGTCCGCCGAAGCCGTAAAGGTTACGAGGACCGTATCCTCCGAGCCTAGCGTAAGGCCCGCCTCTGCGGCGTCGAATCTCATCGGCCCCCAAACACCGGCGCTCACCGACAGCGCTTTACCCGGGCGTGATCCCAGAAGCGCTGCGCCTCTACCTGCGTCATCCCGTTGTGGCGCATGAGGTTCCGGACCTTGTGCTTGCGCAGCTGGCCGGAGCGCCAATACTCGTTCCTGCTGGGGCCCACGTTGCGCCCCTGGTGCTTCTTGGTCTTGCCCTTTTGACGCTGGGCCGGCATGGCTCCTCCGCATGTCTAAGGGGGCGTAATGATGCAAGGGTGCTCGCCGCACGGGTCCGGGCGCTCCGCGATCCAGAGCATGAGGAAGAACGCGAACAGCTCGGCGAACATCAGTGGAGGCGGCGGGAGTCGAACCCGCGTCCGCCTACGAGGTGCGTCCCATCTCTCTCAGCACGGTGTAGCTCCTCTCTCGGCCTTTGCGGCGCCACGGCTTGGAGCGGCACGCTTCCGCCAGCCCGAATCAGGGACAGCTGGACTCCCCCGGTCTTCCCCGGCGCCCGCCGAATAGATGAGGCCCGCGACCGGCTATCGGCGTCCCCGCGTGCGGACCGGCCGGTTAGGCTGCCTTGGGCAGCACCCGGCCCCTGCTGAACATGGAGTTCGCAGCTACTGAGTCGGCCGCTGCTGTCTGAGCGGTGCGGCCCCCGCTCCCGTGCCTCGATGGGCTCACTGCGCAGACGTCGAAACCATAACGCCCCCGGAGCGCGGGATGGGACGCGCTGCGTCCCTGACGGCCTCCCGCGGGCCGCTTTCGGCGCTGCCAACGCCGGATCCAGATAAAGCTGGCGCCGAACTACGGTTGCGAACCAGCGGGACCGAACCACTGCCGGAGGCGCGCCGCAGAAGCGGCGGCTTGGAGCGTCCGCCCGAACGGGCGGCGAATCGGAAGGCTGACCGTAGCCCGGCGCCAAACCAAAAGCTCGTTGAGTCAAGGTCCTGCAGCTCCCGAGTGCTCCCATACCTGATTCACCTCCGGTCGCTTGCTGCTTGGGTCGTCCGGCCCAGCGGTTCGCGTATCCATTCTAGCGGCTAGGTTTTCCGCGCGCTACTCCTCCGTGCATATGCTCGCTCTTCGCCGTCGGGTTACTCGGTGGTTGCGGCTCGCTCGCGAAGTACGGGTTTCTCCGGGCGTCCGGCTCGCTCGCGTAGGGCGGGTTTCTTGGGCTCATCGGCTCGCTCTTGCGTCTCGGGTTAGTTTTCTGCTCCGGCTCGCTCGCGCGTATCGGGTTACTCAAGCCACACGGCTCGCTCTCTAGCCTCGGGTTTCTCGTCCTCAACGGCTCGCTCGCGATCCTCGGGTTACTCGGGCCAAACGGCTC
>CAYPYM010000350.1:0-4418 GCA_964414435.1 uncultured Ignavibacteriales bacterium
GTGAGTTGAGTCCACTCGGGCATCCCATGATACTGCCAGAGCCAGAGCAGGCGAACCACTGCGGCCACCACGAGGATCAGGGTCAGGCCGAGTGCGAACGATGAGCGGCTATCGCGTTTGAACCCCATGAGCCACAATATATCTTTTTAAGCCGAGAACAAGGTGTAAAAACTTGCGTACTAATCTGACCGGTATGCATTGTGGTGCATCTTTTGCACACTGTGCACGATCTCGGTATCGGCGATGATTTGCGCCGGAACCGCTCGACAGTCTCTATCGTTTTATTTGACAAAGGCTTAACATTTGTACCGGGCGGCTCTGTGCAGACCGGTGCGGTCCATTTCAGCGTTTCAGACTGAACCAATCGCGGCACAGCCTTTGCTCTAAGGCTTATCGGACTTTGCTGAAGGAGACCCGATGAAGCACTTCAGAGACATAGCTACCTTTGCCCTCCTGACGATCATTACCGGCCTTGGCGCCCCCGCAGTTGCGGCCGATGCTACCCCCAGCCTTTCTCCGGGTCTTGATCGGCTCGTCAGTTCCCCCGACACCCCGGCTGACAGCCTCGTGTCGATTGTGGTGTTTCTGGAGGATCCCCGGGTGCCCGTGGCCGAGAAGGCCGCGGCGGCGCCGATGAAGTCCCGCGCTGACCGTATCAAGGCGGTCTCCAACTCGCTCAAGAGCTATGTCGGCCGCAACGAAACGGCGATCGAAAATTACCTCGGCACGATTTCGACCGAGCCGATCGAACGTTACTGGATCGCGCCGGCGTTTCGGGCCACGGTGCCCGTTTCGACCCTGACTACGCTGGCCAACATGAGCGGAGTCAAGACGGTTATCGAAAACGCCACCGTCTCGTTCGATCCCCCCGTCGAAGTGGAACGCGCGACCGCCCCGGATCTCTCCGCGACCGTGGCCCAGCCCCTTCAGCAGCTCAACGTGCCGTACCTCTGGCAGAAGGGTCTGACCGGTCAGGGACGGCTGATCTGTTCGTTCGACACCGGCGTCGAATACGACCATCCGGCGCTCGCCTCCAAGTGGCGCGGGCTTTCCGAGTCGCTCTCGTCGACCTGGTTCTCGAAGGTTGCTCCCGATAATCCGCCGGCCGACGCGGTCGGGCACGGCACCCACACGATGGGTATCATGCTCGGCTCCGACGGTGCGGACACGATCGGTGTCGCGCCCGGCGCGCAGTGGATCACGGCCGGCGTGATCGACCAGGGCCGCCCCCTCGCCACCACCATCGCCGATATCCTCGAGGCCTTCCAGTGGGCGCTCAATCCCGACGGTGATTCGACCACGACCGACGACGTGCCCGATGTCATCCTCAATAGCTGGGGTATCCCGAAGGGCCTGTTCACGCCGTGCGACCAGACGTTTGCGACCGTGATCGGCAACGTCGAGGCGGCCGGGATCGTGACCATTTTCGCCGCCGGCAATGAAGGGCCCAACCCGATGACCCTGCGTAACCCGGCCGATATGGCGACCACCCCGCTCAACACCTTCTCGGTCGGTGCGGTTGACAATTACAACGCCGTGGCCAGCTTCTCCAGCCGCGGTCCGTCGTCGTGCGACCAGACCTCGATCAAGCCGGAGGTCGTGGCGCCCGGCGTGTCGATCCGTTCGTCGTGGAAGGACGGCGGCTATAAGGTCCTCAGCGGCACCTCGATGGCCGCTCCCTATATCGCCGGCCTCGTCGCCCTGATGCGCCAGTACAATCCGGATGCCACCGTCGAGCAGATCAAGAACGCCCTTATTTCGGCGGCGGACGATCTCGGCGTCACCGGTGAAGACAACTCCTACGGTTACGGGATTGTCGACGCCTCCCAGGTGCTCAAGTACCTCCCGAGCGCCGGCGCCCCCGATTTCGCGATTTCCAGCATGTTTATCTCTGACGACGGCGTGGCGTCGCCCGGCGAGCAGTTCGGGCTGCAGCTCACGATCTCCAACAGCGGCACTTATACGGACCGCGTCGTCGGCTCGGTCGTTCCGAAAGCGGCCGGTGCGACTATGATCGTGTATCAGGCGGCCTACTTCTACGCCCTCGGCACGTCGGTCGCAACCAACTTCACGCCGTTCACGATCCTGCTCTCTGACTCCCTGTATCACGGTCAGACGCTGCCGTTCGAGCTTCGGCTGTCGTGGGATCAGGGCCAGTACGTGGACACGATCCCGTTCTCGATCACGCTCGGTTTCCTTCCGGACGGTACGATCGGCACCCACACCACCACTCAGCTCGACATGACCGTGTCCGATTTCGGCCAGTACGGCTTCGCGCCCGGTTCGATTTACAATATTCAGGGTGACGGCTTCAAGGTCGACGGCAGCGGCAACATGCTGTACGAATCGGGGATCGTCCTCGGGACGAGCGAAGCGCAGGTGTCGAGCGCCGTCCGCGACAGTCTCGGGCTGTTCCATCTCTCGGATTTCCACCCGACCGCCTTGCTGAGCGACCCGTGGGTGGGCGCCGACGGCGGTGTGCACCGCAGCGCCGAATATGCCGATGGTCTCGCGCCCGCCCCGATCCCTATTTCGGTGCGGCAGGAGACGGTCAGCTACCCGACCCTCGACAACAATGCCCTGCTCATCGTCAAAGTCTGGCTGCGCAACGACGGGCTCACCTCAATCAGCGATCTCCACTTCGGCCTTCTGACCGATTTTGATATGTCGTCGAGTGAATCCCTGGTGTACGACCCGGACCTGAACATGATGGCTCAGACCGCCGCCGGCAGCCCTTCGACGGCCGTAGTCGGGCTCAGGAACGTCAGCTCGTTCCGCGGTTTCGACAATGCCGACACCGCCAAAACCGGCTTCAGCCGCGCCCAGCTGTTCGATATCATCTCCGCCGGAGGCGTGAACGTCCCGGCGACCGCCGCACCCGACAAGTTTTTCGTGATCGGCACCGATCCGTTCACGATTGACCCGGGTGACTCCGTCGAGGTCGCTTTTGCGTTCGTGGGCGGGTATTACCTCGCCGACGTTTACGCCAACGCCGCCACGGCGCATCAGCTCTTCGACCAGCCGACCTCGGCCGATGGCGACCTCCATACCGGCCTTCCGACCGATTTCAGCCTGCACCAGAACTACCCGAACCCGTTTAACCCGACCACGACGATCGCGTTCGAGGTGCCCCGGGCCGCCGATGTCTCGCTCGAGATCTTCAATTCGCTCGGCCGGAAGGTGACCACCCTCAAGGAGGGTCACGTGTTAGCCGGCACTCACACGATCGAATGGGATGCGACCGGCTCGGCCAGCGGCATGTATTTTTACCGCCTGACCGCCGGCGACCACTCCGAAACGCGGAAAATGCTGCTGTTAAAATAGGCGGCAGGGTCGATTCAACTTGGGAAACGTACCGCCGGTAATTATGTTATAAGATTAAAATTACTTCCGGTAAACAGTACGCAAAGCAGCGAAGGAATACGATGACGATGACCCGGTTTGTTACCAGTCTTTTACTGGCCACCCTCACCGCGGCGTCCGTCTGGGCGGTCGCACCGACGCAGGAAGCGATTGAGAAATGGAAAGCGGAGGGGAAACTCAAACAGATAATCGATCAGCGCCATGAGTTGATGGCAGAGGGCCTCGACGCCCCCAACACCGTTCCGGTGATCGACCGGCGCGCCATCCAGAGCCGCCTCGCGGCCGGGGCGCAGGTGACCGACACGCTCAACGTCGTCGTCATCATGGTCGAATTCTCCGACAATCTCATGGCCAGCGGCAACGCCGCCGGGACCCCGGCCAAGTTCGACTCGATCCTGTTTTCGGACCAGGACCTCATGCCTGCCGACAGCGTCAATCCGACCGGGTCCATGACCGACTACTACAAGGAAGCCTCATATCACCAGATTTATCTCAAGGGCGACATCTACGGCCCTTACATGGCGCCCAATCCGTACAGCTACTACGTCGGCAGCGATAACGGCTTGACCGGAAGCCGGGAACTGGTCGGCTGGCTGGTTCAGAACGCCGATTCGGAGATCGATTTCAGCAAGTACTCTCGCGACGGCATCCATTGCGACGGCCTGGTGATCATCCACGCCGGCCGTGGCGCCGAGGAAGGTGTCTACGGCATCTGGTCGCACAAGTGGACCATCTCGCCGACCGCCTATCTCGACGGCGTGTACCTGAGCAACTACACCATGAATCCGGAAGAGAGCGGCACGACGCTTTCGCCGATCGGTGTCTTCTGCCACGAATACGGCCACTTCCTTGGCCTGCCCGATCTGTACGATATCAACGACACGACCGGCACCTCCTACGGTCTGGGACAGTGGTCTCTGATGGCGAGTGGGAACTACCTCGGCGGCTCGAAGAAGCCGGCTCGTTTCGACGCCTACTGTCGGGAGCAGATCGGCGTCCTGAATTATGTCGAAGTCACCAATTCTCATTTCACCGGAGATGTCAAGTTAGATGCC
>CAYPYM010000351.1:0-2788 GCA_964414435.1 uncultured Ignavibacteriales bacterium
GGCCTGGTTTCCGAAGTCTTTTCCAACCCGCTCGTGCTCGAGCGGCTGACCGGCAATCGAGCGATCGGCCATACCCGCTACAGCACCACCGGGGCCTCCTCCCTGATCAATATCCAGCCGTTTTTGATCACCAACCGGAATCGTCATCTGGCGATCGCCCACAACGGCAACCTGACCAATTCGCTGGAGCTGCGCACCCGTCTCGACAGCCGCGGATCGATATTCCAGACGACCTCCGATACCGAGATCATCCTCCACCTGGTCGCCCGCTCGCGCAAAAAGACGCGCCTCGACCGGATCTGCGACGCCCTCACGGTGTTGCGCGGCGCTTACTCGCTGTTGTTCCTGACCGAGGACACGATTATCGCCGCCCGCGACCCGCACGGGTTTCGCCCGCTGGCGCTGGGCAAATATCGCAAGTCGTGGGTGGTGGCCTCCGAAACCTGCGCCTTCGACCTGATCGGCGCCAAGTACGTGCGCGATGTCGAGCCGGGCGAGGTGCTTGAAATCTCGAAGAACGGCCTCAAGTCGATCTTCCCGTCCAAGAAGCAGAAGCACGCCATGTGCATTTTCGAATACATCTACTTCTCCCGTCCCGACTCGAAGATTTTCGGGGAGAATGTCGACAAGGTCCGCCGCCGTCTCGGCCGTCTGCTGGCCCGCGAACATCCGGTCGAAGCCGACATCGTGATCGGCATCCCCGACTCGGCCAACACCGCCACGCTCGGCTACGCCGAGGAGTCCGGAATCCGCTTCGAGATCGGGCTGATCCGCAACCACTATGTCGGGCGGACCTTCATCGATCCCGGTCAGAACATTCGCGATCTCGATGTCAAGGTGAAGTTCAACCCGGTGCAGGGCGTGCTCAAGGGTCGCCGGGTCGTTGTGGTCGATGATTCGATCGTCCGCGGGACGACGTCCAAGAAGCTGGTCAAACTCATCCGCGACGCCGGCGCCAAGGAGATTCATTTCCGTGTTTCGGCGCCGCCGATCATCTCCCCCTGTTTCTACGGGATCGACATGCCGACCCGGCAGGAACTGATCGGGGCGAATATGACAGTCGAACAGATCGAGAAGTATCTCGAGGTTGATTCGCTCCGGTACCTGTCGCTGGAGGGGATGCTGTCGTTGAAGTCGCTTCCGAACACGACCTTCTGCTCGAGCTGCTTCTCCGGCGACTACCCGGTTGAGATTCCGAAAATCAACGGCAAGGACCGTCTCTCGATCAAGTCGCCCGGCGGCCGATTCGTCGTATAGCGTCCCCGCCGTCTCTTCCCCAGCCTCCGGTCGATGTCATTCATTGACAATATCGAAGTCCGGGTTATATTGGTATAATCATTGATACATCGACGCCGGAACCCACCGTCTACCGCGTCATTGAAACTCGATCAAATACCGTCCTGCTGACAGGAGTCAATATGAGTCGATCTCTCGCTTACCGCATCACGTGCCTTTTCATACTGGTGGCCGCGGCGGCGTTTTTTGCCGCCGGCAACGCCCTTCAGGCCAAACGCTCGACATCCGATTCGCCGGTCGCTCTGAAAGCCCGCCCTGAGATTCAGAAGCCCCTCCACACGACCGTCTCCCCCGATGCGTCGATCTCCGGCGTGGTGGTCAAGTTCAAGGATGACCTGGCCGTCCGCAAGAGCGGCGATCGTCTCATGTCGAAGACGGGCATGCCGATCGGCGCGGCCAAAGCGGCACTGCAGGCGTATCTCAATGCCGGGCGGATGAATCGTTTGTTCGCAAATTTCCAGACGCAGAAGCTCGACCGGGAACGGGCGGCGCTTCAGGCGCGGTCGGGCCAGGCCCTGGCCGATCTGAACGGCTATTACGAAGTTAACGTGACCAGTCCGTCGGAGGCGGCGTCGCTGGTCGATCGGCTGAACGCGCTGGACGAAGTTGAGATCGCCTATGTTCAGCCCGCTCCCTCTCCGGCCGGTGACATCTACCCGCCGACCCCGGACTTTCAGCCGTACCAGGATTACCGTGAGGCGGCGACGGCCGGAGTCGATGCCGACTACGCCAATACGCTTGCCGGCGGTGACGGCGCCGGTGTAAAGATCATCGATATTGAAGGCGCCTGGAACGAAACTCATGAAGACCTGGATAAGGCGCTCGGCGGTTTGATCGGCGGTCCGATGATCGACGATCTCGACTGGCGTAATCACGGCACCGCCGTGCTGGGCGAAATGATCGCCGGTGATAACGGCTACGGCGTGACCGGCATCTGCCCCGGCGCCGATGTCGGCATGGTGTCGATCGGTACGATCTCCACCGCGGAGGCGCTTTACACCGCGGTCGATACTCTGCATCCGGGCGACCTCATTCTGATCGAACTCCACGCCCCGGGGCCCCACTACAATTTCGAGTCGCGGCCGGACCAGCTCGGCTATGTCTGCATGGAATACTGGCAAGCCAATTTTGACGCTATCCAGTACGCCTGGGCGAAAGGGGTCGTGGTCGTCGAGGCGGGCGGCAACGGCTCGGAGAATTTCGACGACGCGAGCCTCTACGGGTCGCTGTTCGACACCACCTACCGCAATTCGCACGCGATCATCGTCGGCGCCGGCTACGCGGCCGTCTCGGCCAGCGACCGTCAGAAACTCGGCTTCTCGAACTACGGCCGGCGGGTGAACCTGCAGGGCTACGGCAGGAACGTCTACACCACCGGCTACGGCGGCCTGTTCGACGGCGGCGGCGACGAGAACCAGTACTACACCGCCACCTTCAGCGGGACCTCATCGGCCTCCCCGATCATTACCGGCACCTGCGCCTGCTCGATGAT
>CAYPYM010000351.1:2798-4410 GCA_964414435.1 uncultured Ignavibacteriales bacterium
CAAGGCGACCTACGGCGTACCGATGACTTCCGATCAGATTCGCACGGTCCTGGTGGCCACCGGCTCGCCCCAGCTCGGGGACACCACGCTGCATATCGGACCGCGGCCGGATCTTCAAGCGGCGATAGGAATTCTCACCGCGCCGCCGTCGCTTTATGCCAGCCCGATCATGCTCGACACCACGCTCGATCAGGGCGCGACGGCAACGGTCGATATCTGGCTCCACAACCGGTCGGCGTCGTATTCGCTCGACTATTCGATCAACGGCAACGATTCGCTCGCCCGTATCGTCGTCACCGACAACTGGCTCACGACCGATCCGACCAGCGGCAGCGTCCCGCCCCTGGATTCGGTGGCGGTGGCGGTGACCATGGACGCGAGTATCGTGCCGGACCGGATCGTTCCCTACAAGGGCGTACTCGAAATCAGCTGGGCGCCGTCGGGCTACGCGCTCGATTCGATGACGGTGGTCCCGGTTTATATGGATGTGCCCTGTTTCGACACGACCTATGCCGCGCTCGCCTCGACCGATCCGGGCGGGCCGGTTTACGAGTGGATATCGGCCCGCGATTCGGGCGTGAAAATCAACAATGCGACGTTCTACGGCACCGGCACCGATCCGCTCGATGACGGCACGACCGGCCCGATCAACCTCGGGTTCAACTTCCCGTTTTACGGCACCAACTACTCTCAGGCGTATATCGGGGTCAACGGCGGCCTGTCATTCACCGATACCGATGTCAACGTCGGCGGATACTTCTCCGGCCTTTCGGTACCGGGAGCGCCTTTCTCGACATTTATAGGCGCCATGTGGGCCGATCTCTGGATCGACGCCGCCACCGTCCCCGACGCCGGCATTTACCTCTATCAGGGCGCGTCAGACACGCTCGTGATCGAGTGGTACCGGATGTCGAACTTCAACCAGACCGGCGACAATACGATGGATTTCGAGGCGATTCTGAGTGCCGACGGCGCCATCCGAATGCAGTATCGCGATGTCGGTACGAGCGGTCTCGAAAACAGCGCCCTGATCGGCATTCAGGCCGCCGGCTGCGAAGCGTTGAGCTACTACGACAACGGCGATATCCCCGGCCATGTCGCGTCGGCCGACGAGGCGGTCCGGTTCTACAACGCCAGCGCTCCGGTTCTGGTGCAGGCGGGTGATCTCGACCAGGACGGCGCTATTAACATCGCCGACCTGACCTACCTCGTTTCGTACCTCTTCCAGGGCGGCCCGGCGCCGGACCCGTACGGCAGCGGTGATGTCAACTGCGACGGGACGGTAAACGTGGCCGATCTGACCTACTTCGTGGCCTATTTCTTCCAGGGCGGCCCCGAGCCGTGCTTCTACTCGCTCTAGCAGCGCGCACGATAAACAGAGAAAAGGCGGTCGCAACCACGACCGCCTTTTTCTATATCCGTAATTGTCGCGCGGCTTAGAGGAAAGCGAACAGGGCCGACTGGGAGAAGTGGAGCAACTGCCCCGGGAAGAGGCCCAGTCCGAGCGTGCCGAGCGCGGTGACGATCAGGACGATCACGATCGCCGGCGAGTAGGTCACCGGGATGACGGCGCCGGTCGGCTCCTCGAAGTAGATCGCCTTCACCACCCGCA
>CAYPYM010000352.1:0-4404 GCA_964414435.1 uncultured Ignavibacteriales bacterium
AACTTCATTCCCCCGGTCGGCGTCTCCAGAGTATAGGAGCCCCGCGGTGACATGGTGCTGTCGCAGCTGGGGCAGTTATCCGGCAACTGCGCGGTATCGGACGGGACCAGTCGAACGCGATCGGTAATTACATACGTACCGCTGGTGCGGCAGAAGCAGACATCCGGATCGTACAATTCGGCCGATGTGTCGGCTCGCATCGAGTAAGTTGTTTCGGTAAACTGAGCCGTCACGGCCTGCATCAGTGAGTCCCGGCTGTCCCCCAGCCCGGTGGCCCAGAGATAGGTCCCGGTATAATCGCCCGAGAGATCGGGGAGTGGCGTTGATATCGGGTCTGTACCGCATCGATCGCAGCCGACGAGAACCAATACGGTCATCAGAGTGAGCAGGTAGCGTGGCTTACCCTTCACATCGAATCCCCCGTCGCGTGAGCGTCGTCTTCTCCGTCGCTAAATGTCCCCCAGCTTCATCAACACCAACTGCTTCGTGATCCCCTCGGGGCCGGCCGAGTCGATCATGGTCAGCTTGAGACCGCCGGACGGCTGTTCCAGGACAAAGGCGCCGTACGGACTCCACTCCGGATTGCAGGTCTCGCAGTTGTCCGGAATCGGGTCTTCGCCCGGGTCGGTGAGGTTGACGCGGTCGGTGACCGTATATGGTCCCATCGCAATGCAGAAACAGACGGTCGAATCATAGAGCGGGTCGGTCGTGTCGGCGTACATGACGAAGCTACCCGATGAGACGTGGAGCCGGACCGCCTGCAGCATCGTATCGGGACCGTCGCCCGGATTGAAGATGTAGGCGTAGGTGCCGCGATAATTCCCCTCGAGGCCGGTTTTGGTGATTGTCGGGGGATCGTCGCAGGCGAACATCGCCGCGAGAGCGAGGATTGCGGTGAATACAATGCGTTTTTTCACGGACAGGTCCTCCCGGAATCTGCGTTGAAGTTTCTGCTGTAATGACGCGCCGGGGCGCGACATGTGCAAGACTTAATTGTGCGGAGGCGCTTCCGCGGGCCGATGACGGGCCGGCGAAAGCGCAGAGGAATTGCACCCAAGCCGCCGGAAATTATCGCAATTCTTGGCGGGCGGCCATCTCGCCTGACGGGTCTCCTACGAACCCTGTGCTTGTGAGGTTTGAACACGGAACTCCGGTCGGTCGTATAGTACCAGCGAGGCCAGGATTGCGGTGGTTAACATCGAGCCGAATCCCACGAACATGAGAACCGTGTAGAAAGGCTGATCGGAGATCACATGCTTCATGACGAGCAGCGGTCCCGGTTGAAGGACAGCCCAACTGATGTAGAAGAGAAACACCACGGACGAAAGTGCCGGATGGCCGCGCCTGGGCTCGAGCTTTCGTAGTTCGATGCCAACCAAAAGCAACGCGACCGAACTCGTGACAATGTCAAGCATCTCCAGGAGCCACAAACCGTTTGCCTCGGTCAGCCCGGAGACCCCGACGGCAACTGCGCTGAGAATACTGAAGACTGCCGTGACCGAAGCGTAATACTCCCTAGGTATTCCCTCCGACGGGTAGTGAGCCAGCAACCACCAGGCGAGGAAGAGCCAGAAGGTGGACATGAACGATATCATGAGTGCCGCCGCCTGCCAGGTGTGGTCGATTGCCGTTAGCGTTGCGGCGGCAGCCACCGCATCCTGCGGGGCGAGAGCCTGAGTGCTACCCCACGGACCGAGGTACTGATAAGCCAACAGCGACCTCAGGACAGCCGCGACAATCTTTCCGGCCCGGAACAGCACCATTGTCCCGAATGCATACTCCAGATGCCGCAGAAATCGTGAATGCAGCGTGGCACTGGCGGTACGATGCAGCAGGATTACGGCGCACAGCACCAGTGTAATTGCCAGCATATCCAGTAATATGCCGTTTATCGCCCGACCAAATGAGAGGGACTGCAAACTCTCGGTGATCTTGCCGACTTCGATGTCCTGACCTGCGGCAGATGTGACAAGAGCCTGGCACTTCCCCAAGAATATGATCGCTATGTAGCTGATCATGCGGACTCCCTTCCTGATATCCGTGATTTGGGCACGGACCACTGAGCAGTTGATTCGGTTCTTAACTGTCCCCCGATTTCGGCACTGATGGCGAGACTAGTGTCGAAGTGCAACCAACCGGATTCCAGCAATTCAAATGTTGAGAGAATGTGCTACAATTCCAATATAACTTCCTTGCGATTGCAGTCAAGACAAATGGGCAGTGCCGCGACTTGCTCACTGCCCGAACTCCCATTCGGCCACCACCCCTTGCGTTTTCTCTGCGACCTGACTACCTTTACCGCCATGACCGACACCGCCAACTTAGAGCCGTCGGCGCCCGGTTCGACCCCGCCGCCGGAATCGCTCACCGACCGCCTCGCCGCTTCCGGCTACTGGCCGGCGCGCGCCGCGCGTTTCCTCGCTGAGGGAAAATACTCGCGCGCGGTTGAAACGTGCAAGGAGGGCCTGGCCGAGGAGCCGGGGCTTGTCTCCGGCCGCACGATTTACGCCCGCGCGCTCTACCACGCCGGACGGACCGACTCGGCGGTCGAGCAGTTCTACCGGGTGCTCGCGCTCGACCCGGACAACGTTGTCGCGCTGAAATATCTCGGCGATATCAAATTCACCGAGCAGGATGAGATCGGCGCGTTCGCGTTTTACCGTCGGGTGCTCGAAATCGACCCACACTGCCGCGAGATCGCCTGTCCGGTCGATCTTCCCAAAGCGGAACCGACCCGTACGATCACGATCCAGCGCGCCCCCGAACTTTCCCCGGTCAAACCGCGCGAGAGCCTTCGCGAGATCGTCTTCTACACCGAGACGGTCGGCGATCTCTATCTTGCCCAGGGGCACGCCCGGCTGGCCGCCGAGGTGTTCCGGTCGCTCAACGACCGCAACCCCAACCCGCGGCTGGCGTACAAGCTCGAACAAGCGGAAAAGAAAATACAGACGAAGGAACGTTAGCATGTCGACCACACGGATCAACGCCCTGCGCAAAAAGGTCAAAGCCGAGAACCTCGACGGCATGATCGTTAACCAACTCGACCACGTCCGCTATTTTACCGGTTTTACCGGCAGCTCCGGACTGCTTGTGATCAGCCCCAAAGGGGCCGACTTCTTCACCGACTTCCGCTACAAGGACCAGTCGGCCAAACAGGTCAAGGGGGCGCGGGTGCACATTATCAAGGGTGACCCGATCGACAGCCTCAAGGACTTCACTAATCTGGCCGGGCCGAATTACCGGTTCGGTATCGACGGCGATCACGTGACCGTGGCGCAGTACAACAAGCTCCGGCATATCTGGCCGACGGTGCTGCTGCCGCGGGCCGAGAGCCTTCTCGGCGACGCCGGCTGGGTGAAGGAGAAGGTCGAAATCGACCTGATCACCAAAGCCTGCGCGATTTCCGACACGGCGTTCGAACGGGTGCTCGGGCTGGTGACGCCGGGGGTGCGCGAGCGCGAAATCGCCGCCGAACTGGAGTATCAGATGGCGATGCTCGGCTCGGAGCGGCCGGCGTTCGAGACCATCCTGGCCTCCGGCTGGCGGGCCGCCCTACCGCACGGAGTGGCCTCGGACAAGAAGATCGCCAGGGGCGACTTCGTGACGTTCGATTTTGGCGCGACGGTCGGCGGGTACGTGTCCGATATCACCCGGACCGTTGTTGTCGGCAAGGCAACCTCAAGGCAGAAAAGAATTTACGGGATCGTTCTGAAATCCCAGCTGGCCGGCATCAAGAAGGTCAAGGCGGGGGTGAGCGGGAAAGCGGTCGATGACGCCTGTCGCAAGATCATTACGCGGGCCGGATTCGGGAAGGCGTTCGGGCATGGCACGGGCCACGGGATCGGCTTCTATGTCCATGTGGGACCGCGACTTTCGCCGCTTTCCCACGACCTGCTGAAGGTCAACAACGTCGTGACGGTCGAACCGGGGATTTACATCTCCGGCTGGGGGGGAGTCCGGATCGAGGACGATGTCGTGGTGACCCGCTCCGGCGGCCGGGTGCTGAACCGGGCGCCAAAAAATTTGTTGGAGCTGTAGATCGGGAAGGGTATACTTTAACGCTACGGCAAATCCGGACAGGACGTACTATGTCCTGACCGGATCGACAACAGAGAGGGTCCCGGAACAGGATATGAAAGAAAATTATATACGAAAACTGATTCGGCTGGTCGAAGAGTCCGATATTGCCTCGCTGGAAGTCTCAACCTGGGGACGGAAAGTGAAGATCATTCATCGGGGCGACCAGTCCACCAACGGGCACGGCACCGAGGCCACCTATGTGGCCCGCGTGGCCCCGTCACAGCCCGCCGCCCCCCCTCCGCAGGCCCCGGCCCCCGCGCCGGCTCCGGCTGCACCGGCTTCCGCCGCTCAAGTAGCGGACGAGGAAAGCCGATATGTACCAAT
>CAYPYM010000353.1:0-3160 GCA_964414435.1 uncultured Ignavibacteriales bacterium
TAACAGCGACCTTCCGATCAAAATCTACCGGCGCATTCTCGATAACACCGATCCGACTGCCGCTCTGCTGCTGGAAGCCGGCGCTCCGGTGAGTGAATGGTGGCCGGGGTTCCTGAGCGGATACGTCCAGGGACATGTCTGGCCCTGGGCTCACGACTACGATTTCCTCTCCGAGCCGGACCGCGCCGGCGAGTTTTTCGCCGGCGGCGACACCGCCCTCAGCTTCACCAACGGCATGCGCGATCTCTCCGCCCGGCTCTACCGGATAAATCTGAACCGCCCCGGTCTGTCCTCGAACGCCCAGATTCGCTTCTCGCTCAAGGCGCCGAATATCTCCGACATCGATGCAACCGTGGTGGTGTTCCGGGTCAAGGACGGTCAGATGGAGTTGATCGACCGGGGCCACGAGGTCACGGTTTACGATGTCGCCTCCCTCAACGACTCGGGCTACGATCTCGCGGCGCTGGTAACCGACTCCCGCCACGTGTATCCCTACACCGGCGAGTCGGATGTCACCCTCACCGCGACCCTCTCCGAGCCGGTCGACCTGACGAGTCTCTCACACGTGTCGGTCCGCGTGGGCGGCATGCGCGTCTACTGGGGCTATACGCCGGATACCTGTGGCGCGCCGCCGGCCTCGTCGCTCGGCGCCTGGCTCTACAACGGCAAGAACGGAGAGTTCGTCGGCAACACTTTCACCGCGATCTGGGCCGACACCACCACCGGCGTGATCGGCAACGTCGTTCGCAGCGGGAAAGTGACGATTACGATCTCGGAGGACCAGACGACAGCGGGATTTGTGCTGGATGCCACCGAACAGGACTTCGACACCGGCTGCCGGACGGTCGTGCACATCACCGGCCATGACATTGCGGCGCGCCCGCCCCGGTTCGGCGACCTGGAGTATCTCGTGAGCGACAAGCCGCTGGCGACCAGGGTATCGATCGAATCGCGCGAGACGTGCCCCGACGAAGGCTGCGCGGTAGTGGTGAAGTCGTTTATCTGCTCGGTGCAGTCGGGGGCGTATATCGAATTCTGGTGAGAGCGATCACATTTGATATGGGACAAGAGGCAAGCGAAAGGGTCAGACTTCATCCGAAGCCTGACCCTTTTATCGTTAGGCCCGAAGTCCGGTCGGAGCCGGTGCTCCGCTATTGCTCGTCTTCGTTCACCACCCGGGCGACATCGACCAGCTTGTCGTCGTCGCGAAGGGTGATCAGCCGCACCCCCTGGGTGTTCCGGCCGATCACCTTGATCTGGCTGACCGCCTGGCGGTTGGTGATGCCCTTCTTGGTGATCAGGATCAGTTCGTCCTGATCGAGTACTTCCTTGATCGACACGACCTCGCCGTTGCGTTCCGACGCCTTGATATTGATGACGCCCTTGCCGCCCCGATTGGTGACGCGGTAATCGTCGATCGAGGTCCGCTTGCCGTAGCCGTTTTCGGTCACGACCAGCAGCGAGCTGTCGCGCTTGACCACGACCATCCCCATGACATAGTCGTCCTTGGCCAGCGCGATCCCCTTGACACCGTAAGCCGTGCGGCCCATCGCCCGCACCTTGCTCTCCGGGAACCGGATCGCCATCCCCTTGCGGGTGGCGAGGACGACCTCGAAGGTGCCGTCGGAGATCGACGCCTCGATCATGTTGTCGTCGTCGGGGATATTCATCGCGTTGACACCGGTCACGCGCGGGTGCGAGAACGCGTCGAGCGGCACCCGCTTGACCATGCCCTTGCGGGTGGCCATCACGATGTACTGGTCGTCCGGGAAATCGCGCACTTTGCAGAACGCGGTGATCAGCTCGCCCTTGCTGAGCTGGCACATGTTGACGATCGGTTTGCCTTTCGCGAGCCGTCCGCCGGTCGGAATCTCATGCACCTTGACCCAGTAACAGCGGCCCCGGTCGGAGAAGAAGAGGATGTAGTCGTGGGTCGAGGCCACGAAGAGATGCTCGGCGAAATCGTCTTCCTTCGTCTCGATCCCCTTCACGCCCATGCCGCCGCGCTGCTGCCGGCGGTAGCCGCTCACCGAGAGGCGCTTGACATAGCCGGCGTGCGAGATGGTGATCACCATCTCCTCCTCGGCGATCAGGTCTTCGACCGTCAGTTCTTCGGCGGCGTCCTGGATCTCGGTGCGGCGCGGGTCGCCGTACTTCTTGGCCAGCTCGCTCGTCTCATCCTTGATGATCTGCATGCGGAGCGGCCTGGAATCGAGAATCGCCTTGTATTCGGAGATCTTCTTGATCAGCTCGCGATATTCCTGTTCGATCTTGGTCCGCTCCAGTCCGGTCAGGCGCTGGAGGCGCATCTCGAGAATGGCGGTAGCCTGAATATCGGAGAGCTTGAACTTCTTCATCAAACCGGCGTGCGCGGTCGGCGTGTCTTTCGACTTCTTGATCAGGTCGATTACCTCGTCGATATTGTCCAGCGCGATCCGGTAACCCTCGAGAATGTGCGCGCGCTCCTCGGCCTTGCGGAGGAGGTACCCGGTCCGGCGGACCACCACCTCGTGGCGGTGCTCGACAAACGCATCGATCATCTGCTTCAGGCTCATCTGTTTCGGCACGCCGTGATCGAGCGCGAGCATGTTGACCGAGAAGGTCGTCTGCATCGTCGTGTGGGTGTAGAGCTGGTTGAGCACCACCTCGGCCTGCGCGTCGCGCTTCAACTCGATAAAGATCCGCATGCCGTCGCGATCGGACTCGTCGCGGAGATCGGAGATGCCGTCGATCTTCTTGTCGCGGACCAGATCGGCGATCTTCTCGAGCAGGTTCGACTTGTTCACCTGGAACGGGATCTCGGAGACGACAACCGCTTCCTTGCCGTTCTTGAGCCGCTCGATCGCCGCCCGTGCGCGCACGTAGACATGGCCCTTGCCGGTGCGGTACGCCTGACGGATCCCCTCGCGGCCGTTGATAATGCCGCCGGTCGGGAAATCGGGGCCGGGCACGATCTTGAGCAGATCGTCGTTAGTGCACTCGGGGTTGTCGACCACATGGATGATCGCCGACGCGATCTCGTTCAGGTTGTGCGGCGGGATATTGGTCGCCATGCCGACCGCGATACCGGAGGTGCCGTTGCACAGCAGATTCGGAAATTTGCCCGGAAGCACGACCGGCTCCTGCCGCGTGCCGTCGTAGTTGGGTACGAAGTCGACCG
>CAYPYM010000353.1:3170-4396 GCA_964414435.1 uncultured Ignavibacteriales bacterium
CGACCGTTTCCTTTTCGAGATCTTCGAGCAGCTCCATCGCCATCGGGGTAAGCCGTGCCTCGGTGTATCGCATCGCCGCCGCACCGTCGCCGTCGATCGACCCGAAGTTCCCCTGACCGTCGACCAGCCGGTAGCGCATGTTGAAGTCCTGCGCCATGCGGACCAGGGTCGGGTAGACCACCTGTTCGCCGTGAGGGTGGTAGTTGCCCGACGTATCGCCGCAGATCTTGGCGCACTTACGATGCGCCCGTCCGGGAGCCAGGTTGAGGTCGTGCATCGCTACCAGGATACGCCGGTTCGACGGTTTCAGGCCGTCGCGAATATCGGGCAACGCCCGGTTCGTAATCACCGACATGGAGTAATCGAGGTAGGAGTGCTTCATTTCCTCTTCGAGGAAAATGGTCTCTATCTTCTGTCGTTCCAGTGCCATAATTTCGGTCTCAATCCTTCCGAATCAATTCCAAGCGTAGTCCACATTTCAAGGCCTGTAAGGTAGGGAATTTTATTCCCAATAGCAACAAAAAACCGGCCAAATTCCGCATTTATTCGATTGCCGTACAACAAGTTACGCACCAGACTGAGCGGCCGGAGGAGCCATGACAGAGGAACCGCTCCCCGGGCCGCTTGAATCGATGCACACTGGCTGCAAAGGTGCAGCCGCTTGCGTCTTTGTGGACCGTCCAGGTATGCAATCGAAGGCTGTGCAAAAGCCGCACTTGCGCTTTTTTCGATTGTATACCAACGGCTTAAACGAACGCCGGAGAAACCCGCCGGTCCGGCATCGCCCTTGCACTATCCCCTCCCCGCAGGCACGAACAAGAACTCAAGTCCGGGTATGGAGGTTAGGTAAGATGAAGGGTACGATTCACAACAACAAAGGAAGCGCGCTTCTGATCGCGCTCGCCCTCGTGGGCATGCTCTCGCTCGTCGCCATTATGGCGATCGACAACTCGACCACCGAGATCGATCTCAGCTACAATCAGATCCATTCGGAGCAGGCGTTTTACGTCGCCGAGGCCGGCCTCGACCACGCCCAGAGCATGGTGTCGGCCGACCACAGCTGGAACGCCGGTCTTAATAATGTCGCGTTCGGCTCCGGCGCCTACTCGGTCACCGTGACCGATTCGTTCTCGAATCCGGCTCTGGCCGATACCGTTCTGTTGACCTCGACCGCACAGGTGAGCGGCGGGGCATCGACAATCGAAGCGATGCTCACCCCGGAGCGG
>CAYPYM010000354.1:0-4363 GCA_964414435.1 uncultured Ignavibacteriales bacterium
TCGATGAAGGTAGCTATTAATGGTTTCGGGCGTATCGGCCGGCTGGTATTTCGGGCGGCCCGCAAAACCAATATCGAATTTGTAGCGATCAATGACATTACCGATGCCGGCACGCTGGCATACCTGCTTAAATACGACTCGGTTCACGGTCACTACCCCGGCGACGTCAAAGCCGAGGAGAATGCGATCGTGGTCGACGGCAAGCGGATTCCGGTCAGTGCCGAGCGCGACCCGGCCAAGCTGCCGTGGCGGGAACTCGGGGTTGATATCGTTCTGGAGTGCACCGGCCTCTTCCGGTCCAAGGACGATGCCGGCAAACATCTGGCGGCGGGCGCCCGCAAGGTGCTCATTTCGGCGCCGGCGAAAAACCACGACGGCACGTTTATCCCGGGCATCAACGCCGATCATTACGACCGCGATCACCATCACGTCATTTCGATCGGTTCGTGCACGACCAATTGTCTCGCCCCGGTGGCCAAGGTCCTGATGGACAATTTCGGGATCGTCAGCGGGTTCATGACGACGATTCACTCGTACACGGCCGACCAGCGCCTGATGGACGCCCCGCATAAGGACCTTCGACGGGCCCGCTCGGCGGCGGTCTCGATGGTGCCGACGACAACCGGTGCGGCGAAGGCGATCAGCGAGGTCATCCCGGCGCTCAAGGGCAAGATGGACGGCTGCGCGATTCGCGTGCCCACGCCGGACGGTTCGATGGTCGACCTGGCCGTGATGCTCGAGAAGGAAGCGAGTGTCGAGCAGATCAACGCCGCCATGAAGAAGGCATCGGAATCAAACGAGCTCAAGAAGGCGCTGGAGTACTGCGAGGACCCGATCGTGTCGATTGACATTGTCGGCAACCCGCACGGTTCGATTTTCGACAGCAAGATGACCATGGTCCACGGCCAGATGGCCAAGGTGTTCAGCTGGTACGACAACGAGTGGGGATTCTCGAACCGGATGATCGACATGATGCTCATGATGCTCTAGCCGTACTGGCGAGAGGAGACAGCCATGAATAAAGTAACGGTAGCCGATATCAATTTCCGCTCACAGAAAGTGCTCGTGCGGGTCGATTTCAACGTCCCGCTCGACCACGGCAAGGTGGCGGATGACCGCCGGATAGTGGGAGCGCTGCCGACGATCAAGAAGATCATGGCCGACGGCGGCAAGGCGATCCTGTGTTCGCACCTCGGCCGGCCGAAAGGGAAACATGTCGACGAGATGTCGCTCCGGCCGGTGGCGAAGCGACTGGCCGAACTGCTCGGCACGGAGGTGGCCTTCGCCGAGGACTGTATCGGTCCCGAGGCGGCCAACCTGATCGGCAAGATGGACGACGGCGACTGCATCCTGCTCGAGAACCTTCGCTTCCACGCCAAGGAGGAGAAGAACGATCCCGAGTTCGCCCAGAAGCTGGCGTCGCTGGCCGATATCTACGTCAACGACGCGTTCGGC
Organism: uncultured Ignavibacteriales bacterium; assembly: GCA_964414435.1. Classification (GTDB taxonomy): domain Bacteria; phylum Zixibacteria; class MSB-5A5; order GN15; family FEB-12; genus JAGNLV01. The sequence continues at coordinate 1,456 of CAYPYM010000354.1, forward strand.
AGCGCCCATCGGGCGCACGCCTCGACCGAAGGCGTGACGCATTATTTCGCGCAGTCGGTGGCGGGGTTCCTGATGGAGAAAGAGCTGAAGTATCTCGGCGAGGCGCTCGAGGATCCGGAGCGGCCGTTCGCCGCGATTCTCGGCGGCGCGAAGATCTCGGGGAAGATCGATGTCATCACCAACCTGATGAACAAAGTCGACATGCTCTTTATCGGCGGCGGAATGACGTTTACGTTCAGCAAGGCGATGGGCTATCCGATCGGTGACTCGCTGCTCGAACCGGACAAGGTCGATCTCGCCAGGGAGATTATCGAGCGTATCCGCGATTCGCGCGCGAAGCTCTACTTCCCGGTCGACGCCGTGATCGCGAGTGAAATCTCCGACGATGCGAAGACCGAGGTGGTCGCGATCGACAAGATCCCCGACGGCAGGAAGGGGCTCGATATCGGGCCGGAAACGATCAAGCTGTTCGAAGAGGCGCTGGCCAAAGCGAAGACGATCGTGTGGAACGGCCCGATGGGCGTATTCGAACACAAGCCGTTCGCCGAGGGTACGTTCGAGATCGCGCGGATGCTCGCCCGTCTGACCGAGAAGGGCGCCGTGACGATTGTCGGCGGCGGCGACTCGGCCTCGGCGGTGGCCAGGGCGGGTCTCGACGACAAGCTGACGCATATTTCGACCGGCGGCGGAGCGTCGCTGGAGTTCCTCGAAGGTAAGGAGTTGCCTGGGGTGGCCGCACTGACCAATCGCAGCAACCGGGAGACGGTGCGATCGTGAGAAAACCGTTGATTGCAGGCAACTGGAAGTGCAACGGGACGATTCCCGAGACGGAAACGCTGCTTGCGGCGCTGCTGGCCGGGGAGTCGAACAACCCCAGGACCTCGGTGCTGGTGTGCCCGCCCTACACGGCGCTCATGCATGCTGCCAAGCTGCTGGAAAGCAGCCACATAGCGGTCGGCGGACAGGACATGTCGGTCCACGAAAAAGGCGCTTTTACGGGTGAAGTCTCGCCTGACATGCTCTTGACAGCCGGAGCGACCCATGTTATATTGGGCCACTCTGAGCGCCGGCAATACCACGGCGAGACCGATCATACGGTCAACGCCAAGACCAAGCTGGCGCTTACCCGGGGCCTGATCCCGATTGTCTGCGTGGGCGAAACGCTCGAGCAGCGGGAAGGCGGCGGCACCGAACAGGTGGTCGGCAGCCAGGTCGGGGCCGGGCTTGCGGAGATTGACGCCGATCTCATGAAACGCATCGTGATCGCGTACGAGCCGGTCTGGGCGATCGGAACCGGAAAGACGGCGACGCCCGATATGGCACAGGCGGTCCATGCGTTTATTCGCAGGGAGCTGACGGCGATGTGCGGCAACGCGGTCGCCGACCAGGTCCCGATTTTGTACGGTGGATCGGTGAAGCCGGACAACGCCGCCGAACTGATGGCGCAGGCCGATATCGACGGCGCGCTGGTCGGCGGAGCGTCGCTGAAAGCGGCCGACTTTATTGCGATTATTAATGCTGTTTGAAACGGAGGACTGATTCTTGTTTATCGCACTGATCATCTTTCACGTGCTGGTCTGCCTCGCCCTCATCCTCGTGGTGCTGCTGCAGTCGAGCAAAGGTGAAGGTCTGGCCGGTTCCGCGTTCGGCGGTGGCGGCGGCGGCATCAGCGGCGCCGTATTCGGCGGCCGCGGCGCCGGGACATTCCTGAGCAAAGCCACGACGGTGCTCGCGGTGGTCTTCATGATCAACTGCGTGCTGCTCGCCTTTATGTCGTCCAACCGGAGCGGCGGCGCTGCTGCCACCGCGGCGGCCCCGGAGAATGCCACCTCGGTGATAACACGTGAGGCGCAGGCCGAACGGGAACGGGCCCTCCAACAGCAGCAGCAGCAACAGCAGCAGGCCGGCGACACCTCCAATGCGCTGAACCTGAATATTTCGCCGAGCCCGTCGAACGGCGAGGAAAAGCCGACGACCGGCGCCCAGCAGCCGACCCCGAGCGAAGGCGGCGACAAGTAAAGCGGCGCCGCGCTGTTCGTGACAGGATCATGACTGCGGATGTGGTGAAATTGGTAGACACGCTATCTTGAGGGGGTAGTGGAGCAATCCGTGCCGGTTCGAGTCCGGCCATCCGCATAAGATAAACGAAAACCCTCGGACCTTCCGGTCCGGGGGTTTTTGCTTGGGCGTGGTCCGCGGGGAAGGACCACAGCGATCACGAACCTCTCCCCCGCCCGGCCGAGCGTCAGGGAGCGACTCCCCCGCGCGCGATCTCGGTGAGCCTGTCGGAATCGAACAGGTCAGACGGCGCCACGACGGGCTCGTCGTACGGGATATTCCCCCCATAGCGACTCTGAAGTTTCGCCTGCACGATCGGATTGGTCAGGTCAAAGTCGCGCAACTCTCGCAGCGGCGACAATTCGATCCCGAGCGCACGATTGTATATCTTCCAAACCAGTTCCGAACAATACAGCTTATCATCAGACCAATCGAACAAGTAGTCGTAGTCGAGATTGAGCCACCTCTCCCCAACGGAATCCATCACCGCAACCGTGCTGTCAGTGATTAACGACCGAGCGTCTTTCAGTCTCTTCACGACGTAATGGTGTCCGGCTCCACGGAGCTCCCATTCATTGAGCGGGGTCATGACGACCGGCTGGATTGCCTCCAGAACAACAAGGCCGCCGTTCGGACCGGGCAGCACGACGCCGCAGTGGGTGTACTTGGAATGAGTGGCGAGCTGGATTGCCTGGCTCTGGGCGGATTGAGATACCTGAAAGATGATATCGCCCGCCTGGATCGGGCGGTCGGATTGGGAGCATCCGGCGATCCCCGCGACCAACAGCAGCGAGAGAAAGACCACGGCCGCCGGACCGCTTCGCACCGGTTGATTCTGTTGGTTGCGGAG
>CAYPYM010000355.1:0-4333 GCA_964414435.1 uncultured Ignavibacteriales bacterium
CCGGCCACGAGGGCCACAACCACGGACCGGGCGAACATGGCGCCGCGCCCGCCGCGATCGACTGGTGCGGCAAACACAACGTGCCCGAATCGCAATGCACCGAATGTAATCCGGCCCTGATCGCGGAGTTCAAGGCGAGCGGCGACTGGTGCGCCGGCCACGACCGGCCCGAATCGCACTGCCGCCTCTGCAACCCGCAACTGGCGTTCCCGCAGGAAGAGACATTCCGGGCGAACCTGCTTGAAACGGTCGACAGCGAAATCAAGATTTCGCTGTATCACCGTCCGAACGCATCGGTGTGCGCCACCGACGGCGCCCTGATCCAGTTTGCCTCGGCCGAGACCGCCACACGCGCGGGCATCAGCACGCAGGCGATTCGCCAGGCACCTCTCGAATCAGCTATCGATGCTCCGGCCGAGATCGTATTCGACGAAACCGCGGCGATCGTGGTCAGTACGACCGTGTCGGCGCTCGTCTCGCGCTGGCTGGTGTCGCCGGGCGACATGATACATGCCGGCGATGTGATCGCACTGATGGATTCGCCGGAGATTCCGCGCCTGAAAGCGGATCTCGCGGCCGACCGGGCGGCGTACGAGGCCCAACGGCGGGAACTGGAGCGTCACCGCGATATGCACGGCCGCGCCTTAATCAGCGATGCCGATCTCGACCGTCAGATCGCGCTTACCGAACGTGCCCGGGCCGACTATCTCGGCGCCCGTGGCCTGTTGATCGCCGCCGGACTGCACGAGGCCGACCTCGATACGACCGGATCGACCGCACCGCCCAACCGTTTTCCGCTGCGGGCGCCTTCCCACGGCATGCTGGTCGAGCGAGTCGCCCGTCTGGGTGAACTGCTCGAGGCCGGCCGCGCTCTCGCGACTATCGCCGACCCGTCATCGATGTGGATCGAAGCCCGCCTGACCGAGGAGCAGATGCGTGACGCCTCGGTCGGTCGCGAGCTGGTGTTCAGTTCTGACGGCCGCGGGATCGACCGGGTCGGTGGCAAGATCATTTGGGTGTCGCGCTTTCTCGATCCGCACACCCGCACCGGTACCGTGCGCGCCCGCGTGATCGACCCCGATCAGCGTCTCCACGCCGGCGAATTCGGGCGCGCCCGGATCGTCATGCACGAAGACCGCGAGATCCGGCTGGTCCCGCGCGACGCGGTGCAGTGGGAAGGCTGCTGCAATGTCGTGTTCGTGCGCGAAACCGACGACCGCTACCGCCCGCGCAAGGTACGTCTGGTCGGCAGCGACGGCCCCTACTACCAGGTGACCGATGGTGTCCGGGCAGGCGACGAGGTCGTGGTCAACGGCGCTTTCCTGCTCAAGACCGAGCTGAAGAAATCGAGTATCGGCGCCGGTTGCTGCGGCCTCGATCCGGTCGGTTGAGGTTGCCGATGCTTACGTATCTGGTCGACTTCATGCTTCGCTTCCGGCACGCGGTGCTGGTGTTCGCCGGTCTGCTGACCGCGATCGGCCTCTACGCCCTCTGGCATCTGCCATTCGACGCGTTCCCCGACACCACCCCGGTGTTCGTGCATGTCAATGTCGCCGCGCCCGGCTGGGCGCCGGAGGATCTCGAACGACTGGTCACCTACCCGCTCGAACAGGTCCTCACCGGCCTGTCGGGACTCGAAGAAGTGCGCTCGGTGACCAAGTACGGTCTCTGCCAGGTCACGACGATATTCGAGGACAACACCGACCTGTACCTGGCCCGACAGCAGGTGAGTGAACGCCTGATCGCGGCGGAACTCCCCGACGGTATCGGGGCGCCGCAACTCGGTCCGGTTTCGACCGGCCTTGGCGAGGTATTTCATTATATCGTAACCGCCGACAGCGCCGATCCGACCGCTGCCCGCACCACGCAGGACTGGATCGTCAAGCCGCAGCTTCAGGCGGTGCCGGGCGTAGCCGAGGTGAACAGTTGGGGTGGATTCGTCAAGCAGTACCTGGTTCTCTTCGACCTGGACCGCATCGCCCGGTACGGTCTCTCCATCGATGAAGTCAAAGACGCAGTTCACGACGATCTCGGTAATGTCCCCGGCGGACAGATTGTCCGGGCCGGGGAGATGACAATCGTGCGCGGGATCGGCGTGGTCGAAAATCTCGATCAAATCCGAAGTATCGTGATCGCCGTACGGGAGGCGGTCCCGGTGACGATCGGCGATATCGCCGAGGTTGTCATCGGCCACGAGATCCGTCGCGGCGCCACCACCTACAACGGGCGGGGCGAGGCGGTCATGGGACTCGGCTTCATGATCACGGGGGAGAACCCGGCCGAAGTCACCGCCCGGCTCGCCGAACGGCTCGACGAAGCGTCGGCGAACCTGCCCGAAGGGGTCGAGGCGGTTCCGGTCTACGAGCGCACCGATCTCGTCGGCAAGGTGCTGGACACGGTCGAGCACAACCTGCTCTATGGCGCCTTGCTCGTGGTCGCGGTGCTGCTCGTGTTTCTCGGCAATCTGCGCGCCGGTCTCATTGTCGCCTCGGCCATTCCCCTTTCAATGATGTTCGCGTTCGACTTCATGTCAAGGCTGGGAATCGCCGGAAGCCTGATGAGTCTCGGGGCGATCGATTTCGGTCTCGCGGTCGATAACGCCGTGATCCAGGTGGAGAATTCAGTGCGGCGGCTGAGTCATACCGATGACCGACGCAGCCGGCTGGAGATCATCCGTGACGCCATTCTCGAGGTGCGCAAGCCTACCCTGTTCGGCGAACTCATCATCATCATCGTCTACCTGCCGATTCTCACGCTCGAAGGAGTCGAGGGCAAACTGTTCCGCCCGATGGCGATCACGGTGGTGCTTGTCCTCACCGGTTCACTGCTCCTGTCGTTTACGGTGATCCCGGCGCTTATCGGCGTCTTCCTTCGTCGCGGTGTCAAGGAACGCGAGCCAGTTTTCCTCCGATGGCTGCGATCGCTGTACGCGCCGATTCTCGATAAGGCGCTCGCGCACAGCCGCACCGTGTTGATTGCCGCCGCCGCCCTCGTAATCGGCGGTGTCGTGCTATTCACGCGGCTCGGCACCGAGTTTGTGCCGAGACTGAGCGAGGGAACGATCGTTATCAATTTCGTCCGGCTCGCCGGAATCTCGGTCGAGGAATCGGTCGCCTACAACACCCGGATCGAACAGCAGCTCCTGAACGATTTCCCCGATGAGGTCTCGCACGTCTGGACCCGAACCGGTACGGCCGAACTGTCGACCGATCCGATGGGTCTCGAACTGTCGGACATGTTCATCTCGCTCAAGCCGCGCGACGGCTGGACCCGCGCCCGCACGCAGGACGGACTGGTGGCGGCGGTCGACAGCAGTCTCGCCGATCTCCCCGGCCAGAACCGCATTTTCACTCAGCCGATCGAGATGCGGGTCAACGAAATGATCGCCGGGATCCGCTCCGATATCGGCATCAAGCTGTTCGGCGACGATCTCCGGCTGCTCGAAAGCAAGGCCGAGGAGATCGCCGGGCTGGTGGAAACGATTCCCGGCGCCGCCGATGTTTCGGTCGAGCAACTCACCGGCCAGCCGCAGCTCCGTCTGGCGGTCGACCGTCAGCGCCTCGCCCGTTTCGGCCTCACCGCGCGGGAGGTGCTCACCGCGATCCGGAGTATCGGCGGGATCGCGGTCGGTGACGTGTTCGAGGGGCAGCGGCGGTTCCAACTGGCGCTGCGGGTTGACACCACCCGGCTGCGCGGTCCGGAAGATATCGCCGGCGTTCTGCTTCGCTCTAAGACCGGCAGTATGGTTGGACTTGATCGGGTGACCACCGGCGTCCTCGACGAAGGGCCGGGGTCGATCACGCGCGAGTGGAGCAAGCGAAGGATCGTGATTCAGTGCAACGTGCGCGACCGCGATATCGGGTCGTTTGTCAACGAACTGCGCGACCGCCTCAGCCGCGACATCGAACTGCCGCAGGAGTACTTTATCCGTCTCGGCGGCCAGTTCGAAAATCTCGAACGAGCGCGGCTGCGATTGGCGGTAGTGGTGCCGGTCGCCCTGTCCCTGATTTTCGGACTGCTCTACTGGACCTATCGATCGGCCCGCGATGCGATCCTGATCTTCTCCGGCGTGCCGCTCGCCGCGCTGGGCGGGGTGACGACGCTCTGGTTGCGTGGGATGCCGTTTTCGATCTCGGCCGGGGTCGGGTTTATTGCGCTCTCGGGAATCGCGGTGCTCAACGGGCTGGTGCTGGTCTCGACGATCAAGCAGCTCCGCGCCGACGGCCGCGATATTCGCACGGCAGTCAGGGAGAGCGCTATCACCCGACTTCGCCCGGTGTTCATGACCGCGATGGTCGCCGCGCTCGGGGATGTCCCGATGGCAGTCTCGACC
>CAYPYM010000356.1:0-4330 GCA_964414435.1 uncultured Ignavibacteriales bacterium
CGAGAATCTCGCGCGTGCCGTCCTCATCGAGCAGTTCGTCTTCCTCGAAGGGCAGCTCGAACGCGGCGCACTTGAGGTGGTTGCTGCGGATGATGAGGTTGTCGGGATCGATGATGCCCGACTCGGGAGTGCGGTCGAAAACGTATTTCGGTTCGGCGCAGAGGAACTGGTTGATCGCGGAGGAATTGGCGATCATGACGGTCACCGAGGTGTTCGAGCGACGGCCGGCGCGGCCGGCCTGCTGCCAGAGCGAGGCCATCGTGCCGGGGTAGCCGACGATGATGGAGACATCGAGCGAGCCGATATCGACGCCGAGTTCGAGGGCGTTGGTCGAGACGACGCCGGTGATGCTGCCGGAGCGGAGGCCGTGTTCGATCGCGCGGCGTTCGTTGGGGAGGTAGCCGCCGCGGTAGCCGGTGATGTTGATGCCGCGCCCGAATTGACCGGCGAGTTCGCGCTTGAGATAGGTGAGCAGGACCTCGACATAGAGGCGGTAATGGGCGAAGACGATCGTCTGGATGCGGTGCCTGAGGAACATGGCGGCGAGGCGGGCGGCCTCGTTGACGGCCGACTTGCGGATGCCGAGCTGTTTGTTGACCACCGGCGGGTTGTAGATGAGGAAGTGCTTTTCGCCGGAGGGGGCGCCGTTGTTGTCGATCAGTCTGACCGGGCGACCGATGATTTTCTCGGTGAGTTCTTTCGGGTTGGCGATGGTCGCCGAGCAGCAGATAAAGAGCGGGTTGGACCCGTAGAATTTGCAGATGCGCTTGAGGCGCCTGATGACATTGGCGAGGTGGCTGCCGAAGACGCCGCGGTAGTTGTGGATCTCATCGATCACGACATACTTGAGATTTTCGAACAGCTTGATCCACTTGGTGTGGTGGGGGAGAATGCCCGCGTGGAGCATGTCGGGATTGGTGATCACGATGTGCCCGGCCGAACGGATGAGGCGGCGGGCGGTTTGCGGCGTGTCGCCATCGAAGGTGTAGGTTTTGATATCGACATCGAGTTTCTGGATCAGTTCGTACAGCTCGGACATCTGGTCCTGCGAGAGGGCTTTGGTGGGGAAGAGGTAGAGGGCGCGGGAGTCGGGTTCGCGCAGGACGCGGTCGAGCACGGGGAGGTTGTAGCAGAGGGTTTTCCCCGAGGCGGTGGGGGTGACGACGACGATGTTTTCGCCGGCGAGGACGGCGTTGGTGGCCTCGGCCTGGTGGGTGTAGAGTTTGCTGATGCCGCGTGCGGTGAGGCCGTTCACGAGGCGGCGGTCGAGCCGGTCGGGGTAGTCGACGTATTTGGGTGGTTTGGCCGAGTACGATTTCCAGTGGGTGATGTTTTCGTTGACGGCGCGGTCGTTGCGGAGCAGGTCGATAATCTGTTCGAGGTTCATGGCGGCCCGTTCGGCTGGATGTTGCGGCTCAGACCACCCCGGTCAGTTTGCGGCGGCAGATATCACAGAACTTGCGGCCCTTGTTGTCGATATCGAGCATCATCTGGCTGTAGTAGTTCACGCAGAGGGGGTTGCGGCACTGCTGGAGTTCGAAGAGGTGGGCCAGCTGGTGGAGCGCTTCTTTGTAGAGGCGCGGGTAGACCTTCTTTTCGTCCTCGGGCAGGCCGTAGAACTCCTGGCGGAGCTGATACAGCGAGACGACCGCGGTCCCGGAGAGGACATCGGCGTGTCCCAGGATGGCGTTTTCATCGGGAAGGTACAGGTCTTCCTCGCAGACGGCTATCACTTTTTCGCGGGAATTGGCTTTGACCCGTTCGAGTTTGGAGAGGAGGACGAGCGCGTAGAATTGCCCGCGGACCACGTTGTGGGCCTCGACCGGCATTTTCATGCCCTTGAGGATATCCACGGAGCGGTTGAAGACCGGGCCGATATCGGTGGCGAGGCGGTTGACGAGCATGAAGTCGACCTCGCCGAGCGGCACCACCACGATTTTTGATTTCAGTCGCGCCATCCTGTTCCTATCCGGCCGAGAAGAAGCGGTCGCCGGGGCCGGTGGGGGAGACTTTCACCCGCACCTGGGCGGCGCATTTGGGGCACCACCCGACAAAGGCGTCGCCCGCCTTGTTGAGGTATATACGGCTGTACACCTTGCAGCACTTGAAGTACATGCCTATAAACGGGCGGGGCGCCGGCTTGTTCTGGTCGGTCATAGGGTAACATAATACAAAATCAAGGCGAAATGCAACACCTGCGGGCACACTTCGTGTGTCTCTCTCTGGTGAGAGTGGAAAGGCAGGGCAGGTTGAAGCTTCAGTGGGGATTACCGGTGATAGGGGGAAGACACGGCCAAGCAAGGCTTGACCGTGGCACACTCCTTGTGTGTTTCGTACTATCCTCGTGGATACCTGCGTAGGCGGGTATGACGACGGTCGGCCGGGTTCACTCCGAGGTGAGGGGTCGGGGGGACAGCCGTGGGGGTAAGGTATTTCTCAAGAACAGTCGAAAATCGGTCGATACACTAGTGAGGCAGTGACTTAAGTCGGACGCGGGGTGAGTCCACCAAAAGGCAGGCCGGCAGATGCGGCACCCTTCGGGTGTTTTGCGTCTCTGCCGGACAGGTTTGGAATGTCGGGTCGGTTATGAACACGGAGCAGGAATACAGCAGACCGGAGGGGAGCGGGGCAGGGTTGCCGCCCCCGGTGTGGGCCGGTATCGCCTTTGGCGGTACGCTGATCGGACTTACCGGGCTGACCGTGCTCCAGTCGATCGGCTCGGGGCAGGGGGTGGTCGGGTCGCTTACCCTTCTTTTCAATCCCGGAGAGCTTGTATTCTGGCCGATGCTCCTGCTGCCGCTTGCGTCCGGCGCGGTCGGCTGGTGGCAGGGCCGTAAGCAGGCCGAGCAGCGGAGGCAGTCGATCCAGTTGACTCTCCAGATGGAGCGCCAGCGGGACGAGTTGAGCGCGGTCTGGCAGCAGCTCGAGGAAGCCCAGGAGGAGATCGCCCACGCCAAGGAGAAATTCCTTCGGACGACGGCCCGGATGCGGGTCCGGTTGTCGCGCATGCTTTCGCCGGGGCAGGGGCCGAAGCGGGTCGATCTGCTTGAAATTATCGACAGTGACATTCTGCAGGATATTCAGGACGCGTTTGCGGTCGCGTTCGGGATCGGGTCCGAGGTGCGCGATCCGGAGGCGGAGTCGCTCACGCGGCCGAGTAACACCCCCGATGTCTGCAATGTCGTTCGCAGCAGCGCGCTGGGGCGCCAGGAGTGTTTCTGGTTTATGCGGGGGATCGTGGAGAAAGCGGCGAAGCATAAACGGCCGATTTTCAAGAAGTGCAAGTCGTGCGGGCTGGTCTGCGGCGGGGCGCCGATGATTGTCGACGATCGCCACGTGGCGACATGGCTGGCGGGGCAGGTTCGTACCGAGGAGACCGACGAGGCCGAACTGGTGGCCAAGGCCGAGGACCTCGGGATCACGCCGGCGGTGCTGCTGGGGGCGTACCGGGTCGCGCCGCGTATGAATCAGGCGGCGTACGAAGCGGCGCTGGAACTGCTCTGGTTTATCACCCGCGAGATCGCCTCGATGGGCTACAACAACCTTCGGCTGGCGCGCGACTCGGTCATGCGCCTTCGGGCGGAACGCGAGGCGCGGCTGGCGTGGGGTGCGCTCGACCAGGTCGGCGAGGGGATCGTGCTGGCCGATCCGACCGGGAAGATCGTGGTCGCCAACGAAGCGTTCTGCACCCAGCTGGGCTGCACCCGGGCCGAGCTACTCGACCGCAAGCTGAGGGACCTTCGGCCCGAATCGTGCGGTCCCGGTGAGGACTTTCTCGCCGAGGCCGACAGTGCGCCGGTTCGTCTGCGACAGCCGGACGGAGAGGCCGAGGTTGAGTTGAAGGTCGTGCGTTCGGAGATCACGGCCGGCGATACGACGTTTACCTGCCTGATGACGCGGCCGGTCGGGGATCGGATGCCGGTTGAGCTGGACGACCCCGCCGAGTATTGAATTCCTCCTTCAATTGCATAGACCCGTCAGGGCCGGAGCTTCGACCTATTTCACGCCGAGGGGAAGCACCGTCTTACCGTAGACCTCGTTGAGCACCTGGGCCAGGCCGGTGTAGACCGCCGAGAGGCCGCAGAAGATCCCTTCGTAACCGGCGATGCGAGTGATGACCGTCTGGCCGGTGAAGTCGCCCAGCGCAAGCAGCCAGAAGAGAATTACCAGCGTGCCGAAGACGACCTGCAGGGCGCGGTTGAGTTTGAGCGTGCCGAGGTACATCACGAACGTGAACAGCCCCCACATGAAGAGGTAGGCGGCCATGGCGAGTTCCGACGGCGCATCACCCCAGCCCATTTTGGGGAAGACGACCAGGGCGACCAGCGAG
>CAYPYM010000357.1:0-4320 GCA_964414435.1 uncultured Ignavibacteriales bacterium
CCGTCGAAACATACGAGTCCTTGTCGGCCGTACCGTAGATCCACTTGTAGAGCGGCGAGATGCGGAGCAATTCAAACACCGCCAGCGTCCCTTTGACCAGGGCGGCGTTGGTCGGCTGCACCCGGGCGCCGTTGCCGGCGAAATCACACAGCGCACCGACATCCTGCTTCACCTTCTGGAAATGCTGGGCGCCGACATTGAAGACGTCGTTGGCCAGCTGCGGATCGACCGAACCGGCCAGCCAGATGGCGTCGACGAGGTCGGTCACCTCGAGAAGCTGGTACAGATTGTCGCCGTGGCCGATAATTGGAATTCGCTTGCCCGAATCGACCCAGTCGTAGAGGATCTGGAAGACGCCGAGCCGGGCCGTGCCGATAAACGTCTTGGGGCGGATCACCGGGACACACATCCCCTGCTCGCGGAATTCCGCGCAGATCTTCTCGCCGGCGATCTTTGTCTCGCCGTAGGCCCCCACCCCGATCATCGGGTCTTCCTCGACCAGCGGGTGCTTTTCCGGGACGCCGTAGACGGCGGTCGAACTGATGAATATGAACCGCTCGACATTGCACTTGCGGGCCTGCTCGAGCGTGTTGCGCAGGCCGGAGATATTGGTCGAGTAGATTTCCGACCGCTTCCAGAGCGGGAGGGCCGCGGCGGTATGAACGATGATGTCGATCTTGTTGTCGTGAATCAGCCGGTACATCCCGTCGGCGTCGCGCACGTCCTGCTGCACCAGCAGGCTGCCCTCGGGGTAGTCGCTCGCGATAAACGGGGCGATATCGTTGCAGGCGAGGAACGAGGCGCCCCGCCGCGGGAGATTCTGGGAGAGGTGGTAGCCGAGATAACCGGCGCCGCCGGTGATGAGAACCCGTTTGCCTTTCATGGTCTTCCTTACATACTGGAGCCGAAAAATGTCAAGGCCCTGCATTTCCGCAGGGCCGCAAATAATATAACCGATTCTCCCGATTTGGCAAGGGGCAATCCGGCACCGGCGCGTCCACGTTAGAACGGTCGAAATCGCCCCAAATCCCCTAAATACAGCGACGGCGGAGCGCCCCGGGCACCCCGCCGCCGGAAGGACGGCCGCAGTTTCAGCGTCAATTCTGCTGATAATCGTCACCGCCGCCCCGGGTGAATCCCGGGCCGTAAAGCACGGCGTTGACAAACAGCATCCGCGTTCCATAGCTGTAGGCGCGGAAATTCGGATCGGTGAGGAACAGCACCACCTGTCCCTTGCCTTTCGACTCGTGGGTGGCATAGGCCGTGCCCGCCCAGCGCCGGCGCGCCTCCGGCCAGAGCAGCCCCGACATGCGAAGCTGGGTCTGATCGGTCGAGAACCGGGCGGTGGTCTGGACATTGCTCTTCGTCAGGAATGCGCTGCGGGTGTAGACCATCACCGGCACCGACTCGCCCAGCCCGAAGGCCATCCAGTCGTCTCGATCGAGATCGGCCCGCATGATCACACCGCGCGGCATGAAACGGAGGTCGTAGCGATCCATCTCCGCCGTCACGCCGCCCTTGCCGCCCGACTGTTTCTCATCGGCCGGGGCCTCTTTAGGCGCCTTCTCCGGATACCAGAGCGCCATCGTGTCGACATCGGGCGCCTCCGCTGCCAGAGCACGGGCGGTCGCTTCCTCATATGTCCCGAGTTTGTCGAGCACCTGACGGCGCAGCGCCACCGTCGAGAGACCGTTGGAAGAATCGGCGGCCCAGGCGGCGGCCGATCCGACCAGGATCAGGGTGCCGCCGTCGCTCACCCAATCATCGAGCTTCCGCTTGCCCCCGCGCCCGAACACCTCATCGAGCGCGCCGCCCCAGGCATCGGGGATGATCAGCACGTTGTAAGCGGCCAGATCGGCGCGGCCGAGCGACGATGCGCTGATCAGCGAGTGCGGAATACCGAGATCCTTGTCGAGTGTAAACCAGAGCGAACCGTTGGAGGTGTAGTCCATGGGCATGCCGGTCGCGAGCGCCACCCGGGGCTGCGCCAGAAGGCGGAATGTCCCCGCGCCGAGTTGCGAACCCTCGGTGGAATAGCCGGTCGAGATCCCGTACACGTCGATGCCAACGGTCCTTGCCAGCGTGTCGAGCATCGCCTGGAGATTGTCCGGGTTGCCGCGCCGACGGAGCACCAGTGCGCCCGCCTCGTAAGAGCGGCCCTCGACCGTGAACGGCTTCTCTGACGCAAAAACATTCACGTCCTCACCGAACAGGTGGCGCAGCATCAGGTACGTCTTCTCCCCCACCATGTCGATCACGAACCCGTAGCCGGCGTCGGGGTTGACCAGTGAGCCGGGCGATTCGGTTACGGCTGTGACCGGATCGGTCGCGACACTCACTCGCGAGTTGGTGTAATAAGCGTCGAGATCGTACATGAGCGGCACCGACCAGGTCGAGATCTCATACATCTTGGTGTCGCCGTTCTTTTCGAGTTCCCGTCGTTCGTCGTCGAGAAATTCCTTCTTCAGGTGCGGATCGAATTCGAGTATCGCTTTCGCCAGTGCACCCTGCGGCTGGGCGGTGCTGACAATGTAGGTACCGGCCGGCAGCTGCAGCGAGCTGTGCGACGTGTGATACGGATCGACCGCGGATCCGACCGTAAACGCCTGCTTTGCCTGCTGCACCTCGATACCCTGGTCGATCAGCGACGAGATAAACCGATTCATCTTGATCTGGTCGCGGTCGGGCGCAAAGAGGAAAGTCAGACCGGTGCGCCGGCCGTTGTCGACAATGCCGGCCCGGGCGGCGCGGTAATCGTTGAGGAGCTGCACGCGGTTATCGGCGGTCGTAGTCAGATTGGCCAGCGATGATGTGAACTGGTGGTTGGTCGATTCATGATAGGTCAGCAGGTAATTGCCCGGCTGACGAACCGACTGCCCGTCGACCCCCGCCTGTTCGTAGAGGATACCGACCGTGCCGAACAGGGTCGGCCAGGCCGAGGCGTAGCCGACATACCACTGGTCATTCCATTCGCCGGTGTAGTACGGCCAGCCGCGCGTGTCGAGCGCGTGAGCCTGATCCTGGGCGTAGACTTCATACCACTTCAGCTCGTTGGACGGCGTGTTGTAATTGATCGGCTGGCGCGGCGGCGAGAACAGAAAACTCCCGCTTGCCTCCATTTCATGACCGTCGACCATCAACACCGGGTGGTACTTGATCACAGCCTTTACCCGTCCCTGCGTCTCCTGCTGGGTCAGCAGAATCCAGTCGCGGTTGAGATCGAACCAGTAGTGGTTGGTCCGGCCCCACGGCCAGACGCCGCGATGCTGCAGCGACTGCGGATCGTAGTTGGGTACGTCGCTCTTGTACGTCTGGAGCATCGCCAGGTACCGTTCCCGGCCATCCGGATTCTCGCTCGGGTCGATCATGATAATGAGATTGTCGAGCAGGTGCATGGTGGCCGAATCGGTCGCCGCGGCGAGATGCCAGGCAAGCCGCACACTGGCGTCGGTGCCGGAGATTTCGTCGCCGTGAATCGAGTAACCGAGCCAGCAGAAAGCCGGCAGATCGGCGGTGATCTGCTTCACCTCGGCCGGG
This sequence comes from uncultured Ignavibacteriales bacterium, assembly GCA_964414435.1. Lineage (GTDB taxonomy): Bacteria > Zixibacteria > MSB-5A5 > GN15 > FEB-12 > JAGNLV01. The sequence goes on from CAYPYM010000357.1 coordinate 3,538, forward strand.
GTGAGTTGCGAGGGATCGGCGACCTGGGCCATCTCGGCCGTGTACTTGTCGAGATTGCTCAAGTTCTCCGGCGTAGAGATGATCAGGTGAAACAGCTCCCTCCCCTCGTTGGTCGTGCCGTGTGGCTCGAGCCGCACGCGATCGGATGATTCGGCGAGGCGATGGAGATACGCGACCACTTCGTGATGCCAGGCCGGCCATTGACCGATCGGTCGGCTGAGATAATCATTGGGACTGGGAACGCTGTGGTCGTAGCTGCTCGTGTCGTAATAGGGCACGGTGTCGGCAGCCAGCTGGGTGGAATAGGACGGATTGAGGCCGGCGGACGCTCCTCCGGCCACAAGCAAAATGGCCAGCAGAACGACCGTCGCCGGGGCAAATCGGGGTGAGTGATGCATGTGGGGCTCCTCCGGCTACATTCTCTGTGTTGGTATTACGGCAAGAAACATTCCTGCGGGGAAGGTGTAAAGCGAAAATCGAGAGCGGGCACCCGGCGTGGGAGAGAGTCAAAAAAAGACCCGGGGATCGATCGGGCGATCAAACCCCGGGGTCTGATGGGTGTATGGTAGCAAAAAGAAACCCGGCAGCGAAGTAGGCAACTGCCGGGTTGGAACTTCATCATACCGCTCCGCACGATGAAGAACCCCCTAAACCCCGCTCTGCGAAAGTAGCAAGGATTGAGACAATCCTTCCGACCCCACATCACCGCCCCGATGACATTAGGATCGTCCCAACCCCCCCCTGACAGAAGCTTGACTCGGGATGGGGTCAAACTCTCTCTCG
>CAYPYM010000358.1:0-4310 GCA_964414435.1 uncultured Ignavibacteriales bacterium
CGCGGAACAGGCTGTCGGCACGCAATACGCGACTCATGATTCGTCGCCGGAGAATTTGCGAGCCGGCCAACACGATTCTGAACAAGGCCGAGGCGACCATTTCGACGAGGTGGTGAGCCCATGAGCGAACAAAAACCAATTCCTGGCGGAGGCCCGGCAGCCATAGCCCGATGCACACTGGCCGCCTTCCGGGCTGAAGTGAGTGAAAACATCCCGGACATGGCGACTGCCGTCATGCCTGCGGTATCTTACGGGGTAAACGAGTAATATGAAGAAACTTTCGATCGGAATTGTCGATCTCGTAGCCAAAGCACCCACCCGGACCCTGTGGATGCGGGTCATGGGCGCCAACTTTGCCAGTATCATGCCGCAGGTCGTGGCGGCGTGGTGTGAAGAGCTGGGGCACGACGTCACCTTCGTAACCTACACTGGTCGCGAGAATCTTATCGAGGAGCTGCCGGCCGGGGTTGATCTCGTCTTTATCAGCTCTTTCACCGAAGCGGCTCTGCTGTCATACGCGCTCAGCAACCTGTTTCGCTCGCACGGCGCGGTCACCGTCATCGGCGGTCCGCATGCCCGATGTTATCCGCAGGACGCACAGAAGTATTTCGACTACGTCCTGGGCTTCACCGACAAGGCGTTGATTCATGAGGTCCTTCGGGACTGCTCGCGACACCGTCCGGTCGGCTTGAGCCTTTCGGCCGAGCACCATCCGACCCATCTGCCCGGGGTGCCGGAACGCTGGAAATTCATCGAGCAAACCCTGCGGAAAGCACCGATGATAAAGATCGTGCCGTTGCTCAGCAGCCTGGGTTGTCCCTACTCCTGTGAATTCTGCATCGATTCGTCGGTCCCCTACCGTCCGCTGGACACCGGGGAAATGCAGCGCGATCTGCGCTTTTTACTGGGAAAATTGAAGCACCCCCGGGTGGCCTGGCACGATCCGAATTTCGGAGTCCGGTTCGACCGCTGCATGGACGCGATCGAGGAGGTCGTGCCGCCGGGTGGGATCGACTTCATCGCCGAGTCGACCCTCTCGCTCCTCTCCGAGACCCGGGTGAAACGGCTTGAGCGCAACGGCTTCAAGGCGCTGCTGCCGGGAATCGAATCGTGGTTCGATATGGGGAAAAAATCGAAGACGGGCGAGGCGACCGGGATGGAAAAGGTCCGGATGGTTTCAGATCACGTCAACATGATTTTGCGTCACATTCCATACGTTCAGACCAATCATATTTTCGGCCTTGACGGCGACTCGGGCTCGGCGCCGTTTGCGCTCACGAAACGCTTCTTACATGATACACCGGGCGCTTTCCCGGCGTATTCCATGCTTTCGGCGTTCGGCCAGGCCGCGCCGCAGAACCTGACGTTTCAAAAGGCCGGTCGAATCATGCCGATTCCGTTTCACTTTCTCAGCAATATCCAGATGAATCTCAAACCGAAGAACTACTCGTGGACGGAATTTTACGATCGCCTGATCGACGTGACGAAATACTCGTATTCGCCGCGATTGTTGGTGAAGCGATTTCTGGCCAACGGTGAGACGATTCCGAGATGGTTGAATGTCGTCCGCGGTTTGTCCTCGGAACGATTCGGGCGGGTCAGGTATTTCGCCGAAATGCGACGCCGACTGCAAACCGACCGGCCGCTGCGTCGCTTCTTCGACCAGGAAACGACGGCTGTTCCCCAGTTCTTTGTTGATAGAGTGCGCGACGATTTAGGTCGGTTCTGGCAGTGGTTGCCCGATGGCGCAATAGACCATGACCCGAACGCGTACCTTGCGGCGCAGCAGGATGTCAGCTTCTCTCACAGTATCCCGCAGGCGGGTGTCGGTTGAGGGAAGCGAGGACGTGGCTGTGCTTGACGCGACCGGGCGGTGCTGGAATCGATAGCGGGCTTGTGCCTATTCGTCGTTCATATGCCGACCGCGCTCTCCCTGATGGACAGCTCACAACCGTCCAGCATTTTGCCGTTCAGTTTCGCAATTGCGGCGGCCGCCTGATTGTCGACAGGCATTTCCACAAAACCGAAAATGTAGGAGCCGGTGGCTCGCGGCTGTCTATCAAGGTTGATCTTGCCAACTTTACCATAGCGCGCGAACGCCTCGCGAAGCTGCCACTCCCCTGTATTGGGCGACAGGTTACCGACGTAAATATTCACGTGATTAGTCCTTTCGTTGTTTCTAAGCGCGGTCCGGCCGGGCCTTGCATCCGCAATTGTCCTCATACCTCCGGCATCGTCTCCGGTCCCCCTGCGGACTGAGAATAGCTGTTGGTGCCGTAGCGCACCGCGTTGAGCGCCAGCGCGTACCTTTGCGCATCAAGTTCGCATGACAGGAGGTTCGGAAAGAACCGCAACACTTCCTGGATTCGACGCATACCGAAGTGTGCCTTGTGGGACGCTTCGTCCGACCATTCCTCAAGAAGCGTATACTCGGTTACGTCGCATGCATTTTCTATCAGCTCACAGGAAATGCAGCCTTGCTGGAGCCGCGTCAGGCCGGCCAGGTCACGCAGGCGACCACGAAGTTCGTCTGCTTTCGCGGGCAGACCCCGCAGCCGGGCCACTACGCGGAAACTTGGTCTTATTGTTTGCATCCAACTTATCGCCCTGCTTGCGGGCATGCGGCGTGACATCCCGCGGACTCGGGATGCGTCGGGCGTATCGAGGGTGCGCCGCCGAGAACCCCTAATACGACTTGGCGCGGCCGGACCGCACCCGAACCGACTGCCGGTAATGAGCAGCCAGTGCCCCGGCAAGGAAGCCGGGGATCAGCCCGAAAACGATCCAGGTTACTATTGACATATAATTCTCCTTCCGCGTGTAATGGCAGGCTGGCGTGAGCACGGTGCTCCTTCCATGAGAGACGCCGGGGATCGACCCAACCTCTTTGGAAAACTTTATCGGTCGAGGCATTCAGCCGAAAGTGGTTTCGTTTCCCTATTCGTCCCGCACCCTCAGCAGGTTCCCACTCAGTTCCTTGCCCTGCATACCGGCGATCGCCGCCCGTCCGTGGGTTCTGGACGGCATCTCTATGATACCCAGACTCCGGACTTCTCCAGCGACTTTGTAGGTGGCGATGGTCACATCCGCAACTTTGCCGAATATTTCGAATTCTCCGCGAAGTGCTGACAGGGAAGTCTGGGGTGACAGGTTCCCGACATAAATGTTCATGGTACATCTCCTGACTGTGCGCTGAATGGTCTTATCCGATTCTCACGGGGACTTCGGGAGCGTCCGGTAGCGCTCTTGTCTCCGGATCAACGATTTGACAAGGATTGATTTGTCAGAGCAAGGCTTGAGAAATGATTGACGGCCACACGGGTCCCGTATCCTAGTATACGTATCACCTGTGGAATCGGCCAGATATATCTGTCGAGACGATGAAATGAGGCGGCGGTCGGAGTCCGGCTCGGCGGCGAACCGACTGTAGTGGAGGCGGTTCAAGGGATCCAAGAGGAACCCGTTGGCGCGGCCGCATAACCGCTGGCCTTGATGGTCAGCCGGTCCTGTGGCGCAATAGTGCCGGACCAGGGCGGCGAACGTGGGACTTACATCCTGTCCAGAGAGCTTTTTCAGGCGGCGTTAGCGACAATCCGGTTGCGAAACGCGTCTCGCAGACCCCGCCATAGACTCTGAAAGCTCCATGTCCAATCAATCATGGGACTTTTTCCTTTTGCGATCATTGGCAAGCTGCAGCTACTCCACCAAGCGTGACAGACGCTTGACGATTCATAAAGATGGACCATATTGTAGTAGCTATGACTATAGAGTAAAAGGTTACTCCTTCTATCGTCTACCTGTCTGATTGCCTTCTCCCGGTGAATGGGGTGAACTTCTGACGACTATGAATCGACAATTAGAAGTTCACAGAAGAAATATATCATGGAAAATTGACTGATGATAATCACGCTTGTCCTGGTTTTTTGAGCCTGTATCCAAGCGGCAGATCCAAGTACAATGAACTATCATGGACCTCTTGATCTGCACGTCTTGGCATTGTCTATTAATGATATATTTCCAATTCGACATCCTGCGAGTTTTCAAGAATTTCTGCTTTGCCGTGCGGGTTGGTCGCCATTTTTCGCAGCCCCACTACGGAACGGCACTTTCTCGTTGGGAAGATCCCACCAACGGCTGCAGACGATTTTGCTGCAAGGGGGTCGGTTCATGAAATGCGCAATTCGAATCGGCTTGACGTGTGGGTTTCGGGTGGTCAGTATAATCGAGAGCGGCGTGATGGTTGCGAGCGTAGTTCGGTCGATTCGGGCCGTCAAGTGTACTGCTCACAGTGATTCAGCGCAGTCAGGTGA
>CAYPYM010000359.1:0-4299 GCA_964414435.1 uncultured Ignavibacteriales bacterium
TGCATGAAGCCAACGAGAACAACAACCAGTATCACGTCATCGTCAATGTGGACAATTCCTGCCGTAGCCCCGGCCGCACGCTTCGGCCGATGAAGCCGAAGATGATGCTGCGCCAGCCCATGGGCTCGCCCGCCAACATTCGCTGAGGAGAGGTCGATGAACAGAATGATCGTTGGCGTTTCCACCACCCTGCTGCTGTCGGCAATGCTGCTGCAAGTCACGCCGGCGCGGGCGAACGATTTCCTCTATCTAGATGTCGCCTGCGGCGGAGGCCTGAAGCTTAGCCATGCCTCGGGGGTGCCGGATGGCGCCGTGCACAGTTACGTGTTTGGAGGTTCCTGCAGCTTGCGGGGAATGTACCAGAAGGGGCCGTATGTCGACGGCCATCCGCCGCTGGTAGCGACGGCGCACTGGGATGGGACCACCCATACGTATAGCGAGAATCTGCATCTGCTGACGGCGGACAAGATCATCGATGGCGGACATGGCGGTGAATTCGTGGGAGAGATCGCTGTTTCCACCAATCCGGAGGTGGCGAGCTTCAAGTGCGACGAGGATCCCGTGATCAACAGGGGCGCGCATTGCTCTCTGATCAGTCAGCATAACGGAACGGGCTGGGGCAATCAGTTGTACGGGTTTGCCATGAGTGCGAGGAGTGGCCGGCCGCTGCTGCTGGGGGTGGCGACCGCGTCCCAGGCCGCCACGCTGTCCAAGCATGGTTCCATCAACTGCAATGATCTGCACTTGGTCTCTGCGAAGGGGGTACCCAACGGCAAGAAGCATAGCTATAGGTTCCACGGTACCTGCTCCCTGTACCATACCCTGGACGGCAGCGGTGGGCTGAGGGTCACGCGGGTAATCATCGGGGGTACATGGGATGCGGAGTCTCAGCAAGCGGATGAGAGCGTGCTGGTGCTTGGGAACACCAAGGATGGTGCGGGTAGCTGGCCCACCAAGTACACCTGTACCGATGATCCGTGGCTGAACGGGCACGCGAAATGTTCCGAGGTCTCCCAGCTGGGGAGCCCGCCGCCGGTCTATGACCCGATCACCGACCTGGCGAAGCAGCATCCCATAGCCCAAGGCAGGGCCAATAAGAAGCTGGCCGCCGAACTGTCCGGGCCGAAGCGCGGGCCTTCCCTCGTGAATCGCAAGGTGACTGCCGGCAGTGCACACAGCAATGTGAAGAATCTGCATCTGCCTCAGGGCCCGCTCACTGTTAACCACAGTGGAGCCAAGGCCAACGCCCATGCGGGCAATCTCCACATCGGTGCTTCGTCCGCGCCGAAGCCGGCGAGCCATATCGCCCCGCATGGCATGCACCTTTCCACTTCAAGCCCGGCGCGGCCGGGCGCGATGCAGCGGGGGGCACGGACGAAGATGGCCGCCCCGAACGTGCGCGTCCTGGGCGAAAGGACCCGTGTCGACCGGAGCTGCCGCGATACCCATAAGCTGATCGTCGTCGATGCCACGGTGCGCAACGACGGCGGGCCGCTGGGCGTACACCAGTGGGAGCTGTTCGTGATGGAGGGCGGCGGTGCCGGTCTGTCCAGCGGCGGCGTCTGGGTGCCGCCCCTGGCACCGCATGCCCGGACGCATGTGTCGATCCCGGTGCTGGTGCTGAAAAGCCATATCGCTCAGCTGCCGGGCACGCATTGGCTGAAGTTGATCTCGCAGGGGGGCGGCCACAAAACGACGACGACCCTGTCGCCGATCACCCTGGCTCGGGGCATCTGCCAGCCGAGGATGCGCATGAGCTCGCCGGCAGGGTTGCATCCGCAGATGAGTAGGCCCGGCTATCCGCCTTCACCATGCGTTGGCGCCAAATGTCAGCAAGCCGGCCATCCGCAGCCGGGGACGCGCATGTCGACACCCAATACCAAGCTGAACCCGCAGCCCGAGCCGCCGTCGGCCAAGCAGCGCCTGCAACGGCTGCCGGCTGTGCAATTGCGATAGGGCTCCTCTAAGCTATGGGAGGAGGTGTCGACGATACCGACTGCAGCAGGCCAAGGGATTCTCGGTGTCGTCCCGGCGATTATTGCATCTGCATATAGGGAGGGGAATATGATCAAGCAACGCATTATGATTCAACTGGCGGTCCTGATGTTTGCGCTGCCAACCATGGCTGTCGCCGACAACCTGCCCACCCTGCCCGTTCCGCATTTCACCGATGCGCCGGCCAAGATCCCGGAAGGCCCGGCCAGGACGGTGCATTTTTCCTTTTCCCCCACTCGTCAGAACGTATCGGGCTACGAACTTAATTCACACGTTCAGCAGTGGTACTGCCTACCGGGCAAAGATGTCGTACCATCCAATGGTGAGACCCAAGCCGAGCCATGGGCAGGCCAGCAGCCGAGTTGCAAGCAAGAGGATAATTGGGGCGGACTCCCGTACAGCACATCCACCATTACCAGCGGTTCGATCATGTTCCCGATCCGCGGTGAGGCCCATCTCGTGCCGGGAACCTTGTATGTGCGCATCAAGCTGTATTGGGCTAATCATGCGGGCTCGACGATCAAGGCCGGTGGTTGGAGCGCCTGGCATCGCACGGTGGTTACGGATACGCATAGGGCCAGATTCATGGGCGCCCAAGGCATGCGCGCCGATCGCAGTCACGTCAATACAATCAATATAGCGGCTAAGATAGCCGAAAAGTCCAAGCCGCCTGTGATCACGGCGCCGAGGCCGGCGCAGGTGTTTCACGGTAGTCCTATCAATCTCTCCGTCAACGTGGGTCTGCATCAAGCCACGGGCGGCGATTGGTCATGCTGCGACATCCAGTGGAAGCGCGCAGTCATCCTGATGCCGGAAAACAATGCGTACGCACAGGCCCACACGCCCGGGCACTCGGCCTTCCCGACTCCCCCGATGCCTTGGCAGTTGACCCGCATGATGGGATTCGCGGTGAACGTCAAGGAGGTTGGAACTTCCTTGCATGGCAGCGTGTTTTACAACGACCTTCGCCCGCATAAACGCGCGTTCGGCTACCGCTACGTCTTCCGCATGCGGGAGTATTATTGGCCAAATGGGCTGGGTGGCTTGACGGGCCAGCAAAATTATCCGGGGCCGTGGTCGGCATGGCGCAGCTTTACCGTGCAGGAGCCCCTGATGGCGGCGACGCCGAACCACAACATGCGGATGCTCCCCGGCGCGCACATGGCCAAGCCGTCGTCGGGTAAGCAGCAGAGTGGTGGGCAGCACAACACTCGGCGGCTGGCGCCGATGCCGATGATGCGGGTCAGATAAGTCTTCAGGGTGTCGCCGGATCGCTATCAGGGTCCGGGGCGGCGTCCGGGCTAGGCCTCGTGCCCGTACCTGGGTCTGGACTATTTCTTCGTGCAGGGACCGGTGCGCTTGCCGTCCACGGTGCCGTTGGACGTGCTTTGCTGTTTGCCATCCAATGTCTGGGTTTGCGTGAAGGTTCCGTCCATATGGTCGCCATGGAAGGTCATGTCGTAATGGGTTGCCGTCACGGCGTGCTTGTCCTTGCTGGTGCAGCGGGCCGTGTAGCTGAAGTGATTCCCCCTGGTCCTCGGGTCGACCACCTTGCAGCCGGCCTTTTTCATATGCGGGTTGTTGAGAAACGGGTTGCCACGCTCCACGCAGGAGTCGACCGAGACCGGGATGGAAGGGATCGACATGCCGAACACCTCGATGTGGAACTTCCAGTGATATTCCCATTCCCCCGGCTTGTAGTGCACGGCCCAGGCGGCGTGCGCCGCGCCGAGGCCCGACAGAAGCAGTGCCGCCGCAAGCAGGCCTCCTCTTGTCCACCGATGTTTGATCCGGTGCATATGCATTCCCCCTCTTCGTCGTTGTCGCTTCGCCATGGCCGTGGTGCAGGCGGTCATTGGACCGGCACGGTCTTGGTCAGCATGCTCGGTGGCCGGTTGTTGCCCGGATTGTTGTCCATGTAGCGGACAGAGATGGTCGCGGGTGTTGCTTGAAGCTGAAGGGTGCCGTCGCCCGCGGTATAGGTCGACTGCACGACCACCGTCAGCGATCCGGTGAAGCGACCGGGGGACGTGGAGGTCAGGGCCACCGACTCGCGGTCGCCCTGCGGCGAGACGGCCTGGACGGTCAAGCTCGATATGTTCGCCAGGTCCGGGTCGATCACCGTGATCTGCACGGTCGCGGTTGGCGGGCCAACACCTGCCACCGGGGTGATCACGCCGGGTACGGTGCTGATCTGGCCCAGGGTGCCGCTCTGGCTGGCGAACATGTTGTCGCCGGAGAAGGCGGCGATGCGCCAGCCCGTTTCGCCGCGGTGCATCAGGATGATGCTGTGCCCGCTGAACT
>CAYPYM010000360.1:0-4295 GCA_964414435.1 uncultured Ignavibacteriales bacterium
GACCTTAACGCCGACGGCGATATCAACGTGGCCGATCTGACTTACCTGGTGTCATACATCTTCGCCGGTGGAGCATCGCCTCAGCCCTGCTGAGCACCCCTCACGAGCCCAAGCCGACCCAACTCGGATGCCCACGCACGTTGCGGCAGATCCTCATCCTCTTACCTGTCGCTTTCGTATCCTGCTGACAATGTTGCGGTAGATCCTCAGATCTGCTGCTCTTCAATCTCACATCAGAACGGCGTCCGGCAGTACGGCATCGCCACCGATCCAAACAGCCGGTCAATCCGCCCGGCCGCCCGGCTGTCGGACAGCGCCACACGTCCGTAGCGATACAACCGTTCGAATGATACCGCTCCAACCACAATCGAGGACAGGTCGGCGATGTCGAGACGAATCTCGGCATCGGGCTTCACCGACTCATCGACATGCGGGTGACCATCGACAAAGGCGACCGTGACGGTTACATCGCCGCCGGTCATGAACGGGTCTTCTGCCATCATCCGAAGCGTGATCGTCTCGCCGCCGAAATCGCATTCGTGCAGCATCCCGAACAGGCGGACCGGATCGACAATGCGATACATCGTGCCGGTCGTCGCGCGCGCATATTGATGGTTGCCGGGATTCACCAGCACCCCGGAGCCGTCGCGGGGATCGCCCATCAGGTAGTGCAGGTCCCGGTCGGATGACTGGATCTTGATTCGTCGCGCCTGATCGCGCTGACTGTGGAGGAACGTCATAAATTCCGCCAGCATTTCCGGTGTATCATAAAACAGATCGCCGACCGTGATGTAGTTCGCCAGCCAGTTCTCCCCCGGAACCGCCTCAAAGACAAAGCTCATGAATCCCGGCAGTTCACCGTTCTCCTCATACCCGACAAACTTTCGCTGACCGCCCTCGAAAGCGTGCCGCCACGTAACCATCGTCTCATCGAGGAGTCCGTTGAGCCGTCCGAAATATCGATTGTAGCATTCGGTCAACGCCGGGAGATCATCGATCGTGAGAGAACACAGGTGCGACTTCTCCCCCGCGTGCGGCAGGCTGTCCGGCAGCACCGCGTACTCATATACAACGCCGCCGTAGCCGAATCCCATCCGACGGTAGAAATCGGGGCGGAACGGCCAGAGGACCGCCATCGGAGCGCCGGCGTCGCGATACTTGTCGAGATAGAATCGAATGAGATCGCCGCAGACATGTTCGCGCTTGTGAAGCAGATCGACCGCCACCGCCCCCACCCCGCCGGTCGGGATCATGGCGCCGCGGAGATTCATCGTGTAGTCGTGCAGCCGCATGCTGCCGACCATTTCGTCACCCGCAAAGGCGCCGTAGAATTTGACCCGATGATCCTGGAGCCGCTTGAAATAGAGTTCCTTGAGCCGCCGAAGCTCCTCCGGCGTGCGGAATTTCATCCCGGGATAGGCAAGCGCCTGCTGCTGAATGAAGTCATCGTAATATTGCTCGGTCAGAGCCCGGACATCGAACATGCGTGCACCTTTCGCTTCGTGTCGTGGTCTTGTCCCGGATTACGGCAGAACGCGCAGCGAGGTTTCAGCGCCGCTCAATATCGCCCGAACAGGCGATTGATGAAGCGGTGAACGCGGTGCGGGCCGGTCACCTCGCCGGCATACATGAGAATGCACTTCCCCGTGACGACCGCCATGCCACGGCGGGCGGCCTCGGCCGCGGCGTTCGAGAAGTCGGCTCCCTGCTGAAACCAGAGCCGCCTGATCCCGGCCGCCTCGGCGTCGTCCACAACCTTCATCGCCTGCTCCGGCCGGACGACGACCACGGCCGCCTCGACCGGTTCCGGCAGCTCCCGGAGACTTGGAAAGCAGGGCGCTCCCTCGCATTCGGTCATACGCGGATTGACCGGGTAGGCGGTAAGCCCGCGCTCACGCAGAGTCCGGTAGACGGCCGTGCCGAACTTCCGTTTCGACTGCGATGCTCCGACCACGGCGAAGGTCTGCAGTTGAGTGAATTCCCTCAGCGTTTCATTCATACCTCAGGCTCCCCGTTCGGCGCCGTCCCTTCCGGCGCTCAGTGCAGGAACGCTTCTACAATATACCGAATCGCCACGAACATCAAGAACAGTGTCAGCAGCGCCTTGATGAGCCGGGCCGGCATGTACCGCTGCAGCCGCGCCCCGACATACATTCCGGCGATGCCGCCGATTCCGAGCATCGCCCCCAGCAGCCAGTCGGGCGCCGCCTGAACGGTCCCGGTGAGCGCCGTGATATCGAGCAGCCAGTACACCGCCACTCCGAACACCGAGCCCACAAACGTGCTCAGGAGCGCTGCTCCGGCGACCGTGTAGACCGGCAGCCCCCAGACCGAGACGAGGAACGGCGCAATCACCGCCCCGCCACCGATTCCGTAAGCACCGCCCGCGATCCCCACCAACAGGCTGAGCACGAGGACTTTCATCGTCGGCACCGAGTAGTCGGCATCCTGAAACCGGTAGGTCACGGCATGGCGGTCGATCCGGGCGTTTTCTACCGCGAACGTCAACTTCCCCGGACCGTTCGGCTTCGGGGGCGCCCCGGTCCGGCGGATCACATCGCGCAGCAGCCGTACCCCGATAAAGGCGAGGACGAGTCCCGCGAACGGCTTGAACACGGCCGGGTTGGGCAGCAGCGTGACCCGAGCCACGGCACCGAGGGCCATGCCCGGCACGGTTCCGAGAATGATCGCCCAGGCCAGCGGCCAGACCATCCGGCCCTCGCGGTGATACCGATAGGCACCGCCGGGGATTCCTATAACATTGTATATGAGGTTGGTTGGTGACACACCGGGCCCGACAAAACCGAGCACGCTGACCTGAAACGGCAGCATCAGGAACGCGCCCGATAGCCCGCCGGTGGAGGTCAGGCAGGATACGGCAAACGCCACGAGGGGCGGGAACCACCAGTACGTCTCGACACCGCTGACAGGAAAGTCGATCATCGATACCTCGGCTCGCTCCGGGAGTCAGAGATTGCGTTTCTTAAGTAATACATCCGCCGCCAAAAAAGCAAAATCGATTATGCCGGCCGGTCAGAATTTCCCCCCCGGGCCGACCAGTTCTTTTGACAATGTCGCCCTGGCGGCCTATCTTATGCGCCATGCACACCGACCCGCCGCAACGTCTCTCGACCGGTCGCAAACTCCTGTTTGCCGCGATCGCCTTTGTTGTCTTCGCGCTGATACTCGAAGGCGCGGCGCGTTTGATCGAGCGGACGCTTCAGCCCGACACCCTGACTGCCCGGAACGAAGCGGGCTGGCAGACGACGTTCTTTCGCTCCATTTTCGACTGGAATCAGCCCGACCCCGAACTGCTCTGGCGCTTCAAGCCGAATCTCGACTCTCGCCTGATCAAGACCAACTCCGAGGGTTTGATCGCCGACGAAATATCCGCGAAAAAGCCGTCCGGCACGGTGCGCATTATGGTGCTCGGCGACTCCTCCCCGGCCGGGCTCGGGCTTCAATCACGCACCGAGACGTTTGCCGATATTCTGCGCCGCCGCCTCTCGATCTATCGGCCCGATTCACTGCACCTGGAGATGATCAACGCCTCGGTGCCGGGCTACACCTCGGAACAGATTCGACGCTTCCTTGAAATCGAGGGCTGGTCGTACCACCCCGATCTGTTGATCGTTTACTGCGGCAACAATGACGCCTCCATCTCGGGCCCGCTGAGCGACGAGCAGCTGTTGGAGCGTCAGCGGATGGCCGGGCTGCGCCGTGCACTGGGCCACTCGGCCCTCTATCGGCTCTTGCGCTCCGCGATCGAATCCGAACGCGGCCCGGGTGATCAGGCCGACGCGGACCAGCCGTTGCGGGTGCGGGTGACGCCGCGGCGCTACCGCGCCAATCTCGAGGCCATCGCCGCTCAGGCATCGCGACGCAACGTACCGCTCATCGTGCTCGAGCCGCCAGTGCCGCTCCTCTGGCCGGCCGGTCTTCAGTTCAACATTTTCCGGCAGATCAGCGGCCCCGACGGCCAGCTGCTCCTGCCTCCGAGGATGATTGAAATCCTCGGCCGCGAGCTGGAGTACTGCCTCAATCCGGTGCTGACCGCCTATATCTATGGCAGTGCCGACCCGATCACCCGAGCGGTACTGAACTCGGCGTTCAGCGACAGCCTCCCCCCGTCTCAGGCGTTCGCCTACTGGGCTGATCGCTGCCGCGCCGCGCCTGACAACCCGGTGATGTGGAACAACGCCGGCGTGTCGGACTGGCGGTCCGGTCAGTTCGGCCCGGCCGATTCGCTCTTTTCCCGGGCCGAGCGGGTATTTCGCGCCGGTCGCGACAGTCTC
>CAYPYM010000361.1:0-1819 GCA_964414435.1 uncultured Ignavibacteriales bacterium
AATACTCATGAAATATAAGAGACAACTAAAACTACTTCAAGTAATAAAGAATACAATTAAAGCAAAATATGAAGCTAAATTTGCATTTTCAAATTTGAATGCCCCTCCAATCATTATATATCAAATGGGAAAGGTTGGATCCAGTACTGTTTATAGATCATTAAAGAATGCTTCCATTTCTAATCCAATTCTGCATCTGCATTTCTTATCTGACGATTTACCAAAGCACCGAACTACACACAAACTTGCAGGAATAGATCCTCCACCATATCACATCTATTTAGGCGAAGCAACTCGTAAGGTTCTCGTTAAGCATCGAGAATTTCCAATTAAAATCATAACTCTCGTACGCGATCCTATAGCTTTCATAATCTCAGATATTTTTCAAAATCCATACTTTGCTGAAAAACCTTTACAAACCGATGCAGGATCATTAGACCCGCAAAAATTTATTAAGTATATTGAACGGGAGCTTAGCAAGCCAGATAAATTTAATTACATATATAATTGGTTTGACAGAGAGTTGAAAACAGTTTTTGGTATAGATGTTTTCAGCACTTCTTTTCCATTAGAAATCGGTTATTCTGTTTATTCAAAAGTCAATGTCGAGGCGTTGGTAATTCGCCTTGAGGATCTTTCAGAAAAAGGTCCCAAGGCCATATCAGAGTTTCTGAGATTAGAAAATCCACTAATCTTAAGGCAGAGTAACGTTAGATCTGCATTAAAAGAAAAAGGAGTATATAATGAGGTGTTGGAAAGGATTTCTCTAAGTCCATCCCTAAGCAAGAACATTTATTCAAATAAATTTGTAAAACATTTCTATAATGAAGCCATGATTAACAAGTTCATATCAAAATGGACTAATAAAAAGTAGTCCTTATCTCATCGCATAGTTGTTATAGAAGTTGATATTTTAGATAAAGTATAAAAGGTTTTATAACAATCGAATCAAGTGGCCGATTTTATAGTATTCTTTACTTACTCATTTCTTAGCTGAAGATATAATAAAAAGTATATGAAATATGATAATAATAAATATTTACAGGGAATCACTGAGCCTTTCGTTGGGAGAACAAATAATACACTTCTACAATTATTTAGATATACTTTTGCGGGCGGAATTGCATTTATTATTGACTTTGGAACTTTATTCCTTCTGACGGAATATTTTGATATATATTATTTATTATCAGCAGGCATAGGCTTTTTGCTCGGACTAATAATCAATTATATACTGAGTATAATATGGGTATTTAGCAATAGATCAATGGAAAATCATGTTTATGAATTTATAACATTTACCATTATAGGTCTGGTTGGTTTAGTTTTAAACGAATTATTTTTATGGTTACTTACTAATATATTATCAATTTTTTATCTAATATCAAAAATAATTACAGCTGCGGTTATTCTTCTTTGGAATTTTTCTGCGAGGAAAAGGCTGCTTTTTAGAAATGAATAAGACTGCTATAATAATTGGAGCAGGACCAGCAGGATTAACAGCTGCCTATGAGCTAGTTACAAAAACAGATATTAAACCAATAATTATTGAAAAAACTAATGATATTGGAGGAATATCAAAGACGGTTGTTCATAATGGGAATCGTATGGATATAGGTGGGCACAGGTTCTTCTCTAAATCTGATATAGTTATGAAATGGTGGTTAGAAATTATGCCCCTACAAGGATCAAAAGCTAAGGATGAAATTATTAAAGAGATTAATTATCATAAAAATAAAAGATTGGTAAAACTTTCACAAAATGGACCTGATCCGGAAAAATTAGATAGAGTAATGCTTATCAGAAATAGAATATCCCG
>CAYPYM010000361.1:1829-4273 GCA_964414435.1 uncultured Ignavibacteriales bacterium
GAAGAAGACAAAAAAATATTATTTAAGATATTAGGGCATTTGATTTTTTTTGATTATCCAATTACTTTAAATGTAAAAACTGTATTTAATCTCGGAATTTATAGAATTATAAAAATTGTCTGGAGTTACATTCTAATTCAGATATTTCCTGTAAAAAAAATAAACTCACTAGAAGATTTTTTCATTAGTAGATTTGGGAAAGAACTTTACAATACATTCTTCAAAGATTATACAAGTAAAGTATGGGGAGTACCTTGTTCCCAGATTCCAGCAGATTGGGGGGCACAAAGAATCAAAGAATTATCGGTGAAACGAGCAGTACTCCACGCTGTAAAGTCATTTTTTAAAAGAGATAAATCCATTGAACAGAAAAATATAGATACCAGTCTAATTGAAAAATTTATGTATCCTAAATTCGGACCAGGCCAAATGTGGGAAATAGTTGCTAGCATTATAGAAGAAAAAGGGGGAATAATTGTAAAAAACTCCGAGGTCATTGAATTAAAATATTCAGATAATACATTTACTTATTTAAGGTATTTTAATCTAAAAACTAATTCAAAACATCTGATTAAAGGTGATTATTATTTTTCATCTATGCCTATTAAAGATCTCATTATCGCAATGGGAGATGGAGTACCAGAAATGGTAAAGAATGTTAGTTTAGGTCTGCAATACCGCGATTTTATAACAGTAGGATTACTATTAAATAAATTAAAAATTAAAAATGATACTAATGTTCCTACGCTAAATGGTTTAATACCTGATAATTGGATCTACATCCAAGAAAGAGACGTAAAAGTGGGAAGATTGCAGATATTCAATAATTGGTCACCTTATTTAGTTGCTGACCCAGAGAAGGTTTGGATTGGACTTGAATATTTTTGTAATGAAGGTGATCTAATGTGGCAGATGAATGATAATGAATTTATTAATTTTGCCATAGATGAATTAAATAAAATTGATATTATTGATAAAAACGATGTAATAGATAGCACAATAATTAGAATGCCTAAGACATATCCTGCTTACTTTGGCACCTATTCTCAGTTCAATATAATCAGAGATTTTACCGATAATTTTGAGAATTTGTTTCTTATCGGAAGGAATGGAATGCATAAGTACAATAATCAGGATCATTCTATGCTTACTGCTATAACAGCCGTAAAGAATATAATTTTAGGAGAAAAATCTAAATCCAACATTTGGGATATTAATACTGAAGAGGAGTATCATGAAGCAAAATAATATTGAGGAATTTCTTAATAACAATAAAGGGCTTCTTTTAGTAATTCTACTAGCATTTATACTTAGAATGTTTTTTTTTATTTCATTAAGCCCTTGGAAAAATGAGGTTGTCAATAATACAATAATGGTTACTGATGCTCCTGAATACCATAGGCTTGCTTTGTCTCTTTTGAACAAAAGATCATTTGAGAATTTTGATGGGTTTCGAACACCCGGTTATCCCACATTTTTAGCATTACTTTACAGCATTTCATCAAACAGTGTATGGTTTGTTCTGCTAGTACAAGTTTTCTTAAACTTAATATCCGTTTTCTTAGTATATAAAATAGCATTATTTATCTTCTCTAAAGACATTGCTCTTTTATCTGCCTTCCTTTTTTCTATTAATTTAAATCAAATAATATATTCTTTAAGCTTATTAAGCGATATATTATTTGTTCTCTTATTCTTGGTATCAATCTATTACTTATTAAAAGGATTTAAACTAAGTAATTTTACTTCATACTTTATTAGCGCCTTTTTTCTAGGTGTGGCAACTCTTGTTCGTCCTATATCCTCAATGTTCCCTTTATTAGCTGTTGTATTTATGTTTTTTTTAAGCAATCTGAAATTAAAAATGAAATTGAGTTATTCATTATTGTTCATTATTACCTTTATTGCTACAATTTCGCCGTGGCTAATTCACAACTATTCTAAATATGGCGAACCAAATCTTACTTCAATAGTTGGATATAATTTATTGTTTTATAATGTTGCTTCAACGGAGTCATTTAAAACAGGAAAGAAAATTGAACAAGTTAGAGCTGAATATGATAATATGGCTATTAAAGAAGGAGCAGATACAAGTATTGTGGGCCGACGTTACTTTAAAGACTCCAGAATCTACTCTAAAATTGCTGTAAATTACATTGAAAATAATCTTGCTTTATACCTCAAAAGAAATATCGTTGGGATTATTTATATGTATTGTGCTTCTCCAGTAAATTTGATATCTGATTATCTACATATAAAAATAAAATCATATGACACAACAAATAAATTTAGTAGTGGGTTTAATCCAATTCTAATGATAAGAAGTATGAATATTGTAGGAGTTGTTATTTTATTTTTTGCTTCTTTATATCTAATAATAAATTACATTTTTTCGTTTGTTGGAATTTTATATTATGCAAAAAAAAGAACTTTGTACATTTTAT
>CAYPYM010000362.1:0-4264 GCA_964414435.1 uncultured Ignavibacteriales bacterium
GCCCTTTCGGCCGCCCTTCCATGGTGTCGTGCATGCAGAGAGTTGTCCAGACAAAGCAAACGCCGGCCAGCAGGCCGATTCGAATACCGTCCCAGAGGGTGTCTCCACCGGTCCAGTTAAGAACGCGGGCGATTCCGTAGGACGCAATAAAAGCGGTGATAAGCGTGAAGACCAGCTTGTACCATTTGAAGTCGGCCTGAACCTGTTCCTTTGTCTTCCCGATTCCCTTCATCCAGGCATTTCCGAATATCGGCCCGGCATACCAGATCGCGCCGAGCACGAAATATGCCACGCCCGCCACGAGCACGGCCCAGTAGTTCACCGGATTGTGTATGACCATTACATCCATGTCAACGGCCTCCTCTTTGGATTGGGTTGGGTGGTCCCTGATACGGATAAAGTGGACCGGGGCGGACCAGCGCGGCAAGATAAAAATGGAGTGTGAGGCTCCTCGTCGGGGATGCCCGCGGACGAGACAGGACGGTCTCCGCCTGCTACTTCGCGAACTTTTTCGCCGCTTTCTCCAGGCG
The DNA here is from genome assembly GCA_964414435.1 of uncultured Ignavibacteriales bacterium. Lineage (GTDB taxonomy): Bacteria > Zixibacteria > MSB-5A5 > GN15 > FEB-12 > JAGNLV01. Next base: position 531 of record CAYPYM010000362.1, read on the forward strand.
GGGGTCGGTCAGCGCCTGAAGCGTCCGGCGCAGTTCGACGATCCCGCGCTCGTCGAGCTTCTCGAGCTCCTTCACGAATCGCCCCGACTCGATCCGGGCGAACGCCCTTTGCATCCGCTTCTTAACCGATTGATCGATCAGCTCCGGCCCGGTCACGAGCGACCCGTAGCGGGCGGTCAGAGAAATCCGGTCGAACATCCCGGTGATTCCGTACTGCTTGATCAGCGCGACAATCAAGTCGAGCTGGTAGGCGACCTCGAGATAGGCGTTATCGGGCGAAATGCCGTTTTCGACCAGAACATCGAAGCCGCTCTTGATCAGCGCCGCCATCCCGCCGCACAGCACCGCCTGCTCGCCGAACATGTCGCCGATTGCTTCCTCAGCGAAAGTCGTCTTGATCAGCCGCTTCCGATCGAACCCGAGCCCCTTCGCCAGCGCGTGCAGCGTGCGCCGGGCCTGCCGCGATCTGTTCTGGTAGACCGCTTCGAACGCCGACATGGTACGGTCGCCGCTCAGATATTTTTCGCGCACCGCAACTCCCGGCCCATGCGGCGCGATCAGGATGACATCGGCATCGGGCGGCGGCTCGACCGCCCCAAAATGCACCGACAGGCCGTGGAGAAAGACCAGCGTCGACCCCGCCGTGAGATGCGCCCGGATTTTATCACGGTAGACCCGCCCGTGGAGGTGGTCGGGGAATCCGAAAATGATCACCTCCGAAGCGGCCACGGCTTCCGGAATTGACTTGATATGCGTAATCTTCTCGCGACGGGCCCGCGTCCGGCTCTTCGAGCGGGGGCGCAGCGCGACCGTGACATCGAAGCCGGAATCGCGGAGGTTGAGCGCCGCCGCCCGCCCCTGGGAACCGTACCCGATTACTGCGATCGTCATCGGTGTGGGAGTCGTTTTCTTCATGGGCTGAATATAGGGCGGCTTTTGCCGATTGACAATTGCCGTCCGAGGCATTCTTTTAGAAGCATGTACGAGCCGAAGAAATGGGTCTGGGAACTGATCAAGGCCGCTATCAACGAGGATATCGGCCCGGGCGACCTGACCTCGCTGGCCTGTCTCGAGCCCGATCCGCTTAAAGCGAAGATTGTCGCCAAGTGCGACGGCGTCCTCTCGGGAGTTCGGCCGGCGGCGATGGTGTTTCAGTTGATCGACTCGGCCAACCGGTTTAAGCCGCTGAAAGGCGACGGTGACTCGTTTGTGAAGGGGGATGTCCTGATCGAGATCGACGGTTTCAACCAGACCGTGCTCGCCTCGGAACGCACCGCGCTCAATTTCCTGGGGCGTCTTTCCGGGGTCGCGACTCTCACCCGCCAGTTTGTCGACCGGGTGGCCGGCACCAACGCCGTGATTCTCGATACGCGGAAAACGACGCCCGGCTGGCGCTGTCTCGAGAAGATGGCGGTCGTGCACGGCGGCGGGTCGAACCATCGGCTCGGCCTGTACGACATGATTCTCGTCAAAGACAACCACATCGCGTCGGCCGGTTCGATTACCGCCGCGGTCGAACGAATCCGTGAATTTCTCGACACCCCCGATTTCCGTCTCCAGTTCGAGAAGAAGGCGCACGAGATTGAGATCGAGGTCGAAGTGACAAACGAAGCACAGCTTATCGAAGCCCTTGATACCGGCGTGACCCGCCTGCTGCTGGATAACCAGTCGCTCGAATCGCTGGCGGCACTGGTTAAATGCGCCCGGGAGCGGAACCCGGAGGCGAAGCTGGAAGCGTCGGGGAATGTCTCGCTTGAGACGGTCGCCGCGATCGCCGCCACCGGGGTTGATTTCATCTCGATCGGCGGCCTCACCCACTCGGCGCCGTCCGCCGATTTTTCAATGCTCACAATCGACTGATTGCCGATGAACCGTCCCCCCGTTGAACAATTGGCCGACCGGCTCCTGCTCCTTCTGCGGAAGGAAACGGGGCGCCGTTTCCCACTTGATGAATTGGCAGCGGCTTTGTCGGCGGAGTCCGCGACTCTCTTGGCCGCGGCGAAACAGCTCGAAGCGTGGGGGTATACTCTTCAGACTGACGAATCTTCAGTGCGACTGCTGGGAACCCCCGACATCCTTTCCGCCACCGAACTCTCGTGGAACTTGACAACATCGGTCATCGGAGGTCGCATTCTGGCCTTCCAGCAGGTTCGCTCGACCAATGATATTGCCGCCCGCGAGGCCGACAACGGGGCCGCCGAGGGCACGGTGGTCATCGCCGACCAGCAGACCCAGGGACGGGGGCGGCTTGGCCGGGTCTGGCATTCGCCGCCGGGGGCGGGAGCGTACATCTCGATTGTCCTGCGCCCGCCGTGCCCGCCCGAGAAGGCGCCCGGCCTTTCGCTTATGACGGCGCTGGCGCTGGCTGAAACACTCGAGGACTTCTGCCCGAAGCAGGTGAAGATCAAGTGGCCAAACGATGTTCTGCTCGATGGGCGCAAGACCGCCGGCATTCTCACCGAACTCTCGGCCGAGAAAGGCCGCGTCAACCATCTCGTGGTCGGGATCGGGCTGAATATCAATCAGGGGGCACACGACTTCCCCGATGATATCGGCCGGGTCGCGACCTCGGTCCGCATCGCCGCCGGTCGGAAGATCGAACGGGTCGCGCTGGTACGAATGTTCTTCGAACGGTTTGAGAGCGAATACACGATGTACCGGCAGCACTATCTTCGACTGTCGCTGCCGCGCCTTCGGTACTACTCATCGCTGATCGGTCATCCGGTTCAGTTGCTCTCCGGAAGCGAACTGATCGAGGGAATTGCGGTCGATATCGCCGAGGATGGTTCGCTGATGGTTGACCGCGGCGGCAGGATCATGACGGTGGCCAGCGGCGAAGTGACCGTGGTCAGAAGGTAGATCTGTGTGCAGATATCATAAGAAAAGCCGGCGGCCCGATTGGGTCGCCGGCTTCTGTTTGTCCGTGAAAGGCTAAGGTCTAGCCGACTTTTGGCAGGCGGAACTTCGCCACCAGTTGGCGGAGGCTGGTCGCCTGATCGTTGAGACCGGCGGCCGCCCGGGCCGATTGCTGGGCACCCTCGTTGGTGGTCTTCGTCACCTGCGAAATCTTCTCGGCGTTCTCCGAAATCTGTTCCGCGGCCGACGACTGCTGGTCGGCGGCGGTGGCGATCTGCGTGATCATGTCGGTGACATGCTGGGCCATCGTGACGATCTCGGTGAGCGAGTGGCTCGCCTTCTCCGCCATCTCCTGCCCCTGCTTGACCTCCTGGATGCTCTCGCCCATGGTCGTGACGACGCCGTCGGTCTTGGCCTGGATCGCCTTGATCATGCTCGAGATCTCGGCGGTCGCCTTGGCGGTCCGTTCGGCGAGCTTGCGGACCTCGTCGGCGACGACCGCGAAGCCGCGACCCTGTTCGCCGGCGCGGGCCGCTTCGATCGCGGCGTTGAGCGCGAGCAGGTTGGTCTGGTCGGCGACCTCGTCAATCACGTTGACGATACCGCCGATCTGCGCGGCCGATTCGGAGAGATCCCCGATCGACGCCGACACGGCCGTGACGACATCGGAGATGCGCTGCATCGCCTGGAGCGTGTCACCGACCACTTTGCCGCCGAGATCGGCGGTGCCGGCCGCCTGTTCCGAGGCGTTGGCGGCGTCGCCGGCGTGGCGGGAGGATTCCACGACGGTGGCGGCCATCTCCTGGATGGCGGTTGAGACCTGCTCGATCTGGACGCTCTGGCTTTTCGAACCGCTGAGCAAGTCATCCGAAAGGGTC
>CAYPYM010000363.1:0-1228 GCA_964414435.1 uncultured Ignavibacteriales bacterium
CACGGGCGAGCGTACCTGTCATAGTGATTCCTATGGGATAAATCCGACATCGTAACCGGATGTTCACATACATTTTTGGACACGTTCTGTCTTGATCCGGTTAAGTCCATGCCGGCCATCGAGCCGGCCGCGTGGCACAGTGTTTGTTTCATAGCCGTTCACAAGGATAGTTTCGAAAGGAGAAGGTATGCGCGTGAAAAGTCTCATCCTCCTGATAAGTGTCTGCGCGATGTGCGCAGGACCGGTGCTGGCCGGCCAGCCGTCGCCGGAAACAGCCGTGCCGGATCAGCCGGCCGACCAGCCGCAGCCGGAGGACTGCCGCAATGTCGGGGCGACCCTGGTCAAGCTCGGACACTTTGTCGACCTGTGGCGGGATGCCAACCTGAACGACCAGGCCGGTCGGGCCAAGCAGTATGAAATGGAAATGACCGACATCCTCCGCAACGACATTCGCCAGTGCATGGAGCAGATGGACCGCTGCAAACAGCAGCTCTGCTCCGAGTCGGCCCAGGGCAATGTCTCGACCGTCAGCTCGAGCGACCTTCACCGGTCACAAGTCCTGAGCGATCTGCACGACGCCGATTCGATTCTCAAGGCAAAGAAGCGGCTGCTGAACGGTATCGTTCGCTCCAGCGCTTTCAGCAACAAATTCCGCCTCTTCGGAGACTACATGGAACTGCTCCGCCGGGAACTCGACCAGAGCGCGGTGAAGGTAGCGGTCAGCGACGAAGAGATGTCCGGCGATGGCGATTCGCCGAATCGATAGCATCACGCGCGGACAACGACGATAGTCCTTTCGAGAGACGCCGCCGCCGGCCACACCGGCGGCGGTATTTTTTGTGGGAGATCGAATTCAAGGATCGGCAATGAACCGGCTCACGCCTCGGGCTTGCGAGCAACCAACCGGACGCTGGCGACTCTTCCGGCATACTGGTCGGCTTTCACCCGGTCGGGCGGTCCCGCAGCGGTCCCGCAACAGCAGGATTCATCGGTCAGAGTGCCGATCGTCTCAGCCGTGTATATCATGCGGTCGACAATGGCAGCCTCGCTGAAACCGGCTGCGCGGGCCAGTTGCAGATACTGCTCTTCTTCCACCGCCCCGGCGATACACCCGACCCACGCTCCGAGATCGTCGCGTAGCTCCTCCGGCAGATCGATCGTCACGATATCGGCTACCGCCAACCGTCCGCCCGGCTTGAGCACTCGAAACGCCTCGGCGAAAACCCGG
>CAYPYM010000363.1:1238-4255 GCA_964414435.1 uncultured Ignavibacteriales bacterium
ACGCAGTTGGAGAGGATCCAGTCGATTTCTCCGTCAGCCACCGGCATCCGCTCCATCTGCCCCTCGCGCACCTCGGCGTTGGTCACGCCCGCCGCGGCCAGATTCCGCCGGCAGACCGCGATCATTTCCGGCGTCATGTCCAGTCCGATTACGCGCCCCTCGGAGCCGACCTTTTTCGAGGCGAGGATGAGGTCGAGTCCGGCGCCGGAGCCGAGATCGAGCACCGTCTGCCCCGGGCAGACATCGAGCAGGTTGATCGGATTGCCGCACCCGAACGAGGTCACGGTCGTTGGCAATCCACGGGTGTCGTTATCGGTGTAGCCGGCGAGCTGCACGTAGCGGTGGGCGGCTTCGGTGTCGAAGGCGCCCGATCCGCAACACGATCCCAGCTTGCTGATGGCCTCGCCGTAGTGCCTGCGCACGGCCTCGTGGATTTCCTCTCCGGTTCGTTTTGACTTCACGCGGGCCTCCCGGGATTCAGTTTTGCCATTCTGCCTACTCTTTAATTATATGGTGCGGCAAGGCACTGCGCCACACCGGAACGGCCGATTTTTCCTTTTTCCTCACCGCCTGATTGCTCCGATTGTGATTGCCCGGTTCTCCCCGGGGCGCCATATTGGTGATATGAGGAAGCCGCAAAAACTCACCGATCTCGTTTCGGTTGGACTGGCGACCGCGGCCGATTTCGAACAGCTCGGCATCACCCGCCCGGAGCAGCTTCGGGGGTTGGACGCCCGCGAGTTGTTCGAGCAATTGCAGCGGATCAAGGGGCACCGGCTCGACCCGTGCTGCGAGGATGTGTTCCGGGCGGCGATCGCGCAGGTGGATGATCCCGATCTGCCGCAGGAACAGCGCCAGTGGCCCTACTGGTCGAAGGTTCGGAAACGCGAACGCGCCTGAATCGGCCGAGAGCGCCGAATAGCTGCAACAATCGTTTCGATGTTCGGTCTAATTGGACTATCTGACATTTCGGAAAGAAACCGTCTCACCACAGGAGCCGATATGTTCTCGCTCAGGTCCGTTCGTTTTCGTTTCTTGCTTCCGGTCCTTTTCACTGTTGCTTTGATTGCCGTCCTTCCGCCGGTGATCCGCGGCGCCGACAAAGCCGCCGAACTCGACCGTTACCTCAACGCCGCCCGCGATGTCATGAAATTCCAGGGGGCGGTGCTGGTGGCCCGCGGCGGCGTGCCGTTCCTTGCCAAAGGCTACGGTATGGCGGATATCGAACTGGGCGTACCCAATACGGTCGACAACAAGTTCCTGCTCGGCTCCATCACGAAGCAGTTCACCGCAACCGCTATCATGCAGCTTCAGGAGAAGGGGAAGCTGAATGTCAACGATCCGATCTCGAAGTACCTTCCGGACTACCCCAAGCCGGTCGCCGACAAGGTCACTATTCGCCATCTTCTCACGCACACCTCGGGGATTCCGAGCTACACCGACAACAACGCTTTCATGGCGAGCCGGACGATCGATGTGTCGCTCGATCAACTGATGGCCGTGTTCGAGAACCTGCCGCTCGATTTCGAGCCGGGCAGCAAGTTCTACTACAGCAATTCGGGGTATGTCGTCCTCGGGGCGATTGTCGAGAAGGTGTCGGGGGAATCGTACGAAGACTATCTGCAGAACCATATTTTCTACCCGCTCGACATGAAAAACAGCGGCTATTGCCACAACGACCGGATCATCACCGGCCGCGCCACCGGGTATTCAATGGACAACAGCGGCAACATCATCAATGCCCCGCACATCGCCATGAGCATACCATACGCCGCCGGGGCACTGTACTCGACCGTCAATGACCTGCTCAAATGGGACCAGGCGCTGTACACCGAAAAAATGCTGAGCAAGAAATCGCTCCAGGAGATGTGGACGCCCGTGCTCGAGAACTACGGCTACGGCTGGCATATCGCCGATGTCTATGGCCACCACAATATCGAACACAGCGGCGGTATCGACGGCTTCTCGACCGATATCAGCCGTTTCCCCGACGAGAAACTGACCATTATCGTGCTCGGCAACAACGAGGCGGTGTCGGCGGCGAAGATATCGAACCAGCTGGCGGCGATCCTGTTCGATCAGCCGTATGACGTTCCGGTCATCAAGGAACCGATCGCTCTCGATCCTTCGGCGCTCGATGAGTTCGTGGGGGTCTACAAAATCAAGGATGGCGACTACCGCAAGGTGACGTTCGAGGACGGCAACCTGTATTCGCAGCGAACCGGCGGCGGGCGCAGCCTGATTCTGCCGGAAGCGGCCGACAAGTTCTTTTTCAATTATGATAACTCGATCACGATGACCTTCGTGCGCGATGAGGCAGGCAAGGTAATCGCCCATATCGTACACCAGATGGGTCAGGACGGCCGGGCCGAACGACTCGAGGGCCCGGAGGCGGACTCGCTGCTGGCGGGGGACAAGGCGGCCGCAATCGATCCGGAGCTGCTGGCGCAGTATGTCGGCGAATACGAGCTGCAGCCGGGATTTGTGCTGACGTTCCGCGCCCGCGACGGCCGGCTGTTCACGCAGGCGACCGGGCAGAGTGAATTCGAGGTGTATAGGTCGTCGTCCGATCAGTTCTTCCTGAAAGTTGTCGATGCGAAGATCAGTTTCGTGCGCGACGACACCGGCGTAGTGAGCTCGCTCATCCTGCACCAGGGAGGCCGCGATATGCCGGCCAAGAGAATCAAATAGAACGAGATACGGCCGTTCGCGCGGCCGCTTTTTGTCTCATCATACCCGCGACGGCGGGGCTGGCCGATCCGGCCCGCTCCGCTGTCGGCGGTTTCCGGCCGGCCCGGAAACATCGAGTCTTTTTCTCTTCCTTGCTTTTCCCTGCCGATGGCCCGATATTGGCTCCGATGCAGAAAAACAGCCGTGAAAGGAATGTGTGTATGGGCACCGCTGGAACCACCGCGGAAATGAAAAAAGAAATCCCCACTCGCGACCAGATCGACGATCGTTACAAATGGAATCTGGCCGATCTGTACCCTACCGACGACGCCTGGGAGGCTGATTAC
>CAYPYM010000364.1:0-2391 GCA_964414435.1 uncultured Ignavibacteriales bacterium
TTTTGACCGCCTGGGAACTGCCGCCAAGGGTCGCCCGGCAGAAGTAGATGCCGCTCGACGCTTGCCCGGCCCAGGCGAAGCAGTGTGTTCCCTCGGCTATCGGCCCATCGTGAACCACCGCCTCGGTCTGCCCCAGGACGTTGGTGATTTCGAGCCTGAGATTCCCGGCGGTCTCGACGGTCACGCAGATCGATGTCTCCGAGTTGAACGGGTTGGGGTAATTCTGATCCAGGGTGAACGACTCCGGCACCGCCGGATCAGCCCCCGACAGCTCGACGGTTCGAATGAACGGGCCGGGTTCATGCTTGAGCGCGTGCACCTGCGGCGTGGTAAACGGCAGCCACACGAACTGTCTGTTCAGACCATGCACGACCCTGATCAGCAGCGTTGGGTACTTCACACACAGTGTATTGGGACAGAAGCTCACCGAATCGGAGCCGACAAAAATGTCCGGATTCAGATAGAAATCGCCGCTGTCATCGGTTCGGCCGGCGGTGAGCTCGGCATTTGTGAGGGCCATGCCGTACCAGGTGTGGCCGTAAACCCGGATATCGGCGTCCGGGACCGGACGCCCGGATCGATCGACCACACGGATGATTATCTGCGACGGGAACAGGGCCAGACGAAACCGCGCGAGCGGCAGCACCGCGTCGCCATTTCTGTTCACGACGAGCTGCGTATGCTCCGACCACGCCCCGAGCGTGAGATCGGCCATCATCGAACCCTGCATGGAGAAGCTTTGACCGTTCACCTGGTTGAACGAGCCGTCCACATCCAGACCGTAGAGGTCGACCGCCCCGCGACTGTGGGCGAGTTCGTGGGCCAGGACGAGGTTGCCGGGCGGGATAAACGGGAACGGTACGACTTCAGTGCTGTACGTGCGAAACAGAATGGCGTTGTCGGGCGGATAGGCCCAGTTGAAGAGGGTCTTGGTGTCGAAATCGTAAATGATATGATAATCCTGTCCGGGGTGTGGCTGGTGAAGCAGGTCCATGCCGTGTCCGGAGAAGGTCGCCAGGGAGTCGAGAGAAAACGCAAATGTACCGTCAAACACATCGGAGTCGTTGTAGATGTGGCTGACCGAATCGAGTTGTTCCCGGATGAGGGTCCGGCAGTTTTCCAGCCCGCCAAACTGCTCGACGAATACCGAGTCGATCGATGCCAGAATGGTGAACTTCCAGACTGGCTTGTCCTGGCCGGAGGCGGCGCTTGTCACAAGGAGGGCGGCGAGGGAGACGGCAACGAAACCGAGAGGCCATGAGCGGCCGCTTTTGATCTTCCACATGATTCCTCCGCGCCGGGTCACACCAGTGAGGTCACTTATTTGAGCGATATTAGCCGAGTTCGTCCATAATATATTGACGAACCGCGGGGGGGATTGTTGCACCGGTCGATGCGCTCCGCACTATGTGCGACGGCCGAATTCCGACTTGAGCAGACCGTAAGCGTACACGTCACACCAGCCATCGCGGGTCCGGCATGCCTCCCGCCACACCCCTTCGCGCACCATACCGAGCCGCTCGGCGAGTCTGACCGACCGCTCATTCGTGGCCAGGATCACGGCGTAGACGCGATGCAGGTCAAGCGAATGAAAGGCGTACGAGAGGAGCACACCGAGTGCCTCGAACGCGTACCCGTCACCCCGAAAGCGCCGCCCGAGCCAGTATTCCAGCTCGCCGTTGCGATCCGCCCGGTTGATATTCTTGATACCCGCCATCCCGATCAACTTCGGTCGAACGACTCGCTCGATGCCAAAGTGCGCGGCACTGTCGTTGCGGGCCGATCGAATGGTGCAGTTCACCCAGCGGCGGGCGTGATCCTCGGTGTAGGGATGGGCGATCGACGGCATGTATTTCGCGATAGTGCGGTCGTTCGCCTGAATTGAGAGCGCCGGGATGTCGGAACTGACGAACGGTCGCAATCGAATGCGCTCGCCGGCCAGGGTGGGAAGTTTCATAGGAACTGCACCTGCTTGATGGTTTGAGCACCACCAAAATATACCGAATGCGGTTGGCTGAGTCCATGTTTTATGAGCCATCCAGCCTTCTCGCGGCGTTTTCTTTAGGGTTTGGCGGATTCGGACCGTAGTATATCCAGACATTTCGCAGGGACACCATCAACGCGGGGCGCGGTGCGATCGCTGATCGACCTGCCGCCCTCAACATCAGCAAGGAGCCCGATGAATCACCAGTCCGGTCCCTTCAAAGTAGCCGCCGTCCAGACCGCCCCGGTGTTTCTGGACAAAACCGCCAGTGTCGCCCGGGCCTGCGAGCTGATTGCGGACGCCGGCCGCAACGGCGCCCGGCTGGCCGTTTTCCCCGAGACGTTCGTCTCGACCTACCCGGACTGGGTCTGGGTGGCCCCGCCCGGATCGCAGAAGCCCATCCACAA
>CAYPYM010000364.1:2401-4252 GCA_964414435.1 uncultured Ignavibacteriales bacterium
GTGCTGCCGCCGGCGAGGAAGGCGCTCATCAACGACCTCTACCGCGAGCTTCACGCCCAGGCGATCACGATCCCCGACGACTCGGTCGCTCAGCTCGGTGCGGCCGCGGCCGAAGCGAGGATGTATGTCACTATCGGAATCAACGAGCGCAACGCCGAGTCGGGCGGCGCCAGCCTGTACAACACGATTCTTTATCTTGGCCCGGACGGATCCGTGCTCGGCAAGCACCGCAAGCTGATCCCAACCGGGGGAGAGCGCCTGATGTGGGCGCAGGGCGACGGCAGCACCCTGGTTTCGTTCGACACCGAACTTGGCCGGCTCGGTGGGCTGATCTGCTGGGAGAATTTCATGCCGATGGCGCGCACCGCGATGTATCTCGACGGCGTGCAGATCTATGTTGCGCCGACCTGGGATTCCTCGGAGGCGTGGCAGATCGCGATGCGGCATATTGCCCGCGAGGGCGGCATGTTTGTTATCAGTTGCGCGCCCTGTATCAAAATGAGCGATATCCCTGACCGATACGAATTCAAGGCGGCCTATCCCGAGGGAAGGGAATTCGTCAACAAGGGCAACAGCTGCATTGTCGGCCCCGACGGCAAGCTGCTGGCCGGGCCGCTGGAGGGTGAGCAGTCGATTCTCTATGCCGAGATCGATCTTGACGCTATCCCCGCTCAGAAATGGCTGTTCGATTCGGCCGGTCACTACAACCGGCCCGATGTTTTCGATTTCTCGGTTCGCAAGGACCGGTAGGCAGGTGCTGCAATGATTCTGCTTATCTGGGAGTACCGGGTCAAGACGGATCGGTTACATGAGTTTCTCGAGGCTTACCGCCCTGACGGCGCCTGGGCACGACTGTTTCAGCGGGGCGACGGCTACCTGGGGACCGAATTGCACGAGGATTCCGAAAATCCGCTACGGTTTGTCACCATCGACCGGTGGGAATCAACCGAGCGCTGGGAGGCGTTCCGGTCGGAGTGCGAATCCGAGTACCGGGATCTCGACCGCCGGTGTGAGGAATTGACCGAGGCGGAGCGAAAAGTCGGGCAATTCCGGCCGTCAGCTCGGGCCCGGTAGCAGGGGTCCGTCGCTATCCCTTCATTTCCAACACCAACTTCCGCTTGTGCGATGCGTTGAACCCGGTCATATTGTAACCGGCTTCAGGAACCAGTTCACCGGGGAAATGGGATGTCCCAGGACGATTCTCAATCACTGAACACCCGCCTCGAACGTCTGGAAAGGACGGTGGCGCAGCTCGCCCAGGCGGTGCGGCAGATTCAGGAGCGACGGCCCGATCAGGCTAAGCCGCAGGCGACGCAGGTCTCGCCCATCTCTGCACCGCCTTCGCAGTCGCATAAACCCGCGACCGACTCGACCCGCGCCACGATTCGTCCCCCTGCTCCCCCATCCGACAAACCGGCCCCGCCGCCACCATTGCCGGTGCGACCGGCCCACCAGCCGTTCCACCTTCCCGAACATATGCGCCGAGGCGAGTACTGGCTGAGCCGGGTCGGGATCGGCCTGCTTCTTTTCGGGGTGGCGTTTCTCTTCAAATATTCGATCGATCAGGGCTGGATCACGCCGTGGCTGCGAACCGTGTTTGGTGTCGCGGTCGGCCTGGTGCTGCTCGTTCTGGGGTATCGTATCTATCCGAAAAGGCGGACGTTCGCCAATATTCTTTTCGGGGGCGGAGTGGCGACCTGGTACATCACCGGATTTGCGGCTTACCAGATTCTCGAACTGGTCAGTTATCCGGTCGCGATGGCCTTCATGATTTCGGTGACGGTCGTGGCGTTTCTCCTGGCGGTGCGCCAGGATGAGGCGATCCTCTCAGTGCTGGCCGCGCTCGGCGGG
>CAYPYM010000365.1:0-4241 GCA_964414435.1 uncultured Ignavibacteriales bacterium
CCCGTGCGGCTCGCGATTGAGACTCCCCTCGACCACCAGGGCCGGATACTTGTTCGGGAATACGCGCAGACTCCATCCCGGCTTGTTCGGTTCGGTGCCGGGCTGGCGGTAGGCGAGGATCTCAGGCGGCGTGTTCTCCTCCGCCCCCGGACAGAACGGACAGAGCCGGGCCGGACCCCGCTTGGGCACCGACTGAAACGAACTGGGCCGCTTGCCCCGCTCGGTCGAAATAATCACCCAGCGTCCGATCACAGGATCTTTTCGCAGTTCAGGCATGGCTTCTCCCCGCTAATGGTGTTCTCTTCGGCGTATCGTCCCCGGTCCGACCGGCGACCGGCGCCGGCATGCGGACAGGTGTCATAAATCCATCAATCCCGCTTCCGACCATTCACGGCGTGACACCGCTTCGAGCAGTGACGCTTCGTGGTCGCTCAGCGTGCAGTTGCGACGGTCGGCGGTCCGTCGCGCCGTCTCCAGCGCTTTGTCAAACCGATAGTCGGTCCAGTTGTCGGTGCCCCCCCAGCGGAATGACGGCACCTCCTTATCAGTCACGAGCGTCCCGCCGAATATATTGCAGCAGACCCCGATATTGATCCCGGTGTTCAGCAGCGTCCCGATCCCGAACTTGGTGTGGTCGCCGATAAACGATCCCACCTTGATCGAACCGCTGTCGATCGCTGCACCGTCGACCGTTACTCTGATACTCGAATAGTTGTTTTTCAGATCCGAGTTGGTTGTCATCGCACCGAAATTGACCCACGGTGCGACATAGCTGTGGCCGATAAATCCGGCGTGGTACTTGTTGACATAGGCATGGAAAATCGATTCCTCAACCTCACCGCCCACCCGGCAGGTGTGACCGATCGATGACCCCGTGATCTTGCCGGCGAGCACGATCGTGTTCGGCCCGATACTGGTCGGCCCGGTTATTGCAGCGTGCGGTTCGACCCGCACATGCGGCCCGATATACACCGGCCCGTGCGAGGCATCGATCACCGCCCCCGGCAGTATCTCCACCCGATCGCCCATGTAGACCCGGTCGGGGTTGACAACAAAAGCGCCGTCGTGCACTCGCACCGTCTCCGGCGCGGCAAAACTCCCCGAGAGAAAATCGTAGTCGGCCTCGATCTCCGGTTCAATATCTTCTACAAGCTGCCAGGGATAGGTATACAGCGTGGCGTCGGTTATATGCTCCGGGATCGACTGCCCCTTTCCGGCAAAATAATCGATGTATTCCTTCTGACTCGCCACCGCCGGCAGCTCTCCGGCGGCCGATGCCGGCACACAGAACGCGATAGTCTGACCGTCATTGCGGAAAACAGCCGCCGCTTTCAGCACTCCCACCTTCTTGGGGAGATCGCCCCAGTTGCGGATGCGGCCGTTTACAAAAAGGAGGTCGCCCTCGCCCCGCTTGATGATGTTCACCGGGATATCGCGGTACTGCTCGGCCAGCAACGGAGCAACCTGCTCGCGACAGATAAAGACCGGTGTCGATCCCTCGAAATACCGCTCGGCCCGTCGGAACAGCTCGACCATCCCGGCCCGGAGCACGTAGACCGGCCGGATCATGGTCAGCGGAAAGAATTGGCGGTACCGGCGGTCTTCGTAGAAGCAGATAGTTGTGGACATGATAAGTCGTCTTCCTGTCTCTTTGGGGAAACCCGACATCGGCCGCGGTCGGCCCGGTCGGAGACTTAGCCTTAAATTAACACCGGTCCGCCCCGTTGATGCAAGCAAAATTTGTGAAGTTTTTTCGCATCAGCAACTTACGAGCCGAATTTCGACCCGACCGACCCCCGACCGGAACCGTGGCAAAGCATTTTCGTTATTAAGGGTGGACTTTTTGGTGAATCATTTTAGATTGCTTGTGATCTAATATGGCAAAGCCAAGTATAGGAACGTACAACGAAAGGCAATACAGCATGTTTGAGGTCTCTGACTCCGCTTCAACCGAACTGCGGAAAGTCCTTGAAGCCGATCACGCCCAGGGGAAACACCTGATCGTGACCTTCGCCGGCGTTGGCTGAAGCGGTCCGAATCTCGGACTGGCTCTGGATGAGTCAACGGACGGCCTCGAAGAGGTCACATCGAACGGGATCTCCGCCTTTATCGATCCCGGCCTTCAGAATTTCCTGAAGAGTTTTGGCGCGATATATCTGGATTTTATCAACCAGGGTCCCGGCCGGACCGGCTTCTCGATCCGGGTCGGCAACACCAGTTGCGGCGAAAGCGAAGGCGGCTGTTCGTCCTGCGGCTGACGCCTGACGCACTTAGGACACATCGAGGCGACCCGGCAACGGGTCGCCTTTTCATTTGAAAGCTAGTTGTCCGTCGGTCGACGCCCGGCCAGCACCGCCGCCAACAACAGGATCGCGGCGGCGATCCCCACAAACAGCGTGTGGAGTTCCGGATTGGGGCCGGTGTACAGCAGACGGAGCGTAGTCAGCAGCGCGCTCACAGCGCAGACCGCCACATAAACGCCGGCGACCACCGCGCGCGACCGGTTCCAGGCCCAGCCCAGCAAAGCACCGCCACCGACATAAAGCAGAATATTGAGCACCTGTCCGAATGCCAGGGTCTGGTCCGGGCTGGCGACCACATCGACATAACTGCCCATCGCGATGCCGATCCCGGCCCCGATCGCCGCCCCGGCCGCCATCAGCTGCCGCCCGGTCAGGCTGAATCCCCGGCCCGCCAGCCACAGCACGACCAGCCCGAGCGCGTAGAACAGCACCGACGGCAGGTAGAGCAGCAGGTAGATTATCCAGGCGGACCCCTGACGGTAGTTGAACATGCTGACGCCCATCAGGACCAGCACCGTCACCGCCGCACCGGCCACCAGCGCCACATAGGGCGCCGCCCGTCGGAACATCCGCCCCGCGAACAGGGCCAGACCAACCAGTCCGACCAGCACATATATGATCAGATTGCGGGTGAAATTCGCGGCGCTGAATGAAACGGTCGGCTTCTCCGGCTCTGCCGGCTTCGGCTGTTCCCGCACCAGGTCGAGATACACCCGCATCTTCTGGGACGGAATGTTGATCTTGCGCAGATGCAGATCCCGGTTGATAAAGAGCTCCTGCGGCACCGGCTCGGTCATCTCGACCACAAAGACCGAATCGTACACGCCCTTCCAGAGCTGCTGCCAGGTCCAGCCGGTAACGGTGCCGCGCAGGTAGGTCACGCCGAGATCGCTCGGGACGAAAACGCTGTCGTTGATAACGTCGCCGACCTTCACCCCGTGCATGGCGAAATACAGCTCGTACTGATCGGGCATGTCGTACCCGATCGCAAAACCGCCCGGCGGAAACGCGATGCTCGCGGGAGCCCGCTGCTTGCCCCGTTCGAGGAAGCCGCCGAGACTGTCGCCGCGCCGCTCGAGAATCACTCGCCCCGCCTGATCGCGCGCCTTGCGTGAGATATCGCAGCCGGCAAACGCCCCGGTTTCAGTGAAGAAACAATCGCCGACCACCTGCAGCTTGAGATCGCCTTCGGCTTTGGTGTAGTCGAGCAGGAGCTGCTCATGGATCCGGTGAGCGTCGGCACCGGCAATCTCCGCCACGCCCTGCACGACCGAGGTGAGCCGGCCGATCGTCGAATCTTTCTTCATGAAGGTCCAGACCCGCATTTCGCCGTCGGGACGGTAATCTTCAAACGACTTTTTCGGGGGGACCGAACGCTGGGCCTGCGCCGTCGCGCCGATTAGAACGGCCAGTATGGTAAGAAGGGTCAGCTTTTTCATAATGGGTCAAAAAACGGTGAGGGTCGCCCCCGGTCAATCAAAAACCGAACTGATGGTCACGCCTTCGCCCGGGTCGCCACCGCCACGAAGTCACGCGATCGCACTCCGAATCGCTTCTTGAGGTACAGGTCACCGTATTTCCTGATCGTATCGAACCCGGCCCGGCGCAAAGCGCGCTCCACCTGAAGCGGCGAGAAATTGTCGAGCCGGTGCCGGAACACCTCGTATTTTGGCGGTGATTGACCAAAATCGGCCCGAGTGACATAAATGAAGAGGCTCTTCCCCTTTCGCTCCGAGAAGCGTTCGTACACGATATCGCCATTCCGGGTCGCCTTGATCGGCAGGATGAGATTCTCCGTCACCGCCGCATAGTTGAGCATCTGGATTACCAGGGAGCCGCCCGGCTGGAGCACGCGATGGAAATTCTCCATGGCGAGCTGAAGGTTGCCAAGCGTATCGGTCCCGGTGATCGCGCTGGCGAGACACACGACCAGATCGA
>CAYPYM010000366.1:0-4233 GCA_964414435.1 uncultured Ignavibacteriales bacterium
GGCGGCATGTTCAACAACTACGCCATCGTGCAGGGCGTCGACCGCATTATCCCGGTAGATATCTACGTCCCCGGTTGCCCGCCCCGTCCCGAACAGCTCATGGACGGGATCGTCAAGCTGCAGGAAAAGGTCATGAAGGAATCGCTTAAGGATAAGCACGAAGAGTGGGGACGCAGGGCGGTCTGAGTGAGGCCCGGCCGAGCTTTGACGCCCAGGACAGCGAAAGATTGTGAATTCCGGAACAAACACTGCCATGGAAGAGAAAGTCAGAGAATTCATAACCGGTAAGTTCGGCGACGCCGTCATCAAGGAAGAGATCTTCCGGGGCGATCAGCAATTCACCGTCCGGGCCGACCAGATCTTCGCCCTCTGCGAAGCCCTCCTGGGTGACGATGACCTCGAAGTCACCATGCTCAAGGATATCACCTGTGTCGACTGGCTCGGGCATGAAGAGGCCGAGCACGGCCGGTTTGAAGTCGTCTACAACCTGTATTCATACAAGCACAAATATCGTTTCTTCCTGAAGGTCCGCCTCCCCGAAGAGAGCCCGCAGGTCCGTTCCGTGGTCGACCTCTGGGCCGGCGCCAACTGGATGGAACGCGAGGTCTGGGACCTGTTCGGAATCGTGTTCGACGGCCACCCTGAATTGACCAAGCTGGTCACGCCCGACGAACTCGAAGGGCATCCGCTTCGCAAAGACTACCCGCTGACCTACGAGCAGCCGCGGTTCACCTGGAACAAGAACGATCCGCCCGAGGTGATCAAGTAATGGCAGCCGAAGAGAAGACCGTAACCATCAACATGGGCCCCCAGCATCCGTCGACCCACGGCGTGCTCCGGGTGGTGGTCGAACTCGACGGCGAGACGGTGATCAAGGCGCGCCCGGTAGTCGGATACCTGCACACCGGTATCGAGAAAACGATGGAGTCCAAGCTCTACTACAAGGCGCTGCCGTGTACGGATCGCATGGACTATCTCGCCCCGATGTCCAACAATCTCGGATATGCGATGGCGGTCGAGAAGCTCATGGATATCGAGGTGCCGGAGAAGGTCAAGTACGCCCGGGTGATCCTGGCCGAACTGACCCGGGTCAATTCACACCTCGTCTGGCTCGGCACCCATGCGCTCGATCTCGGCGCCATGTCGATGCTGCTCTATGCGTTTCGCGAGCGCGAATTGATTGTCGACATCTACGAGGCCTGCGCCGGCCAGCGCATGATGACCAGCTATATTCGTATCGGCGGCCTCGCCGACGATCTCCCGAAAGATTTTGACAAGAAGATCCGCAACCTGATCAAGGTCATATCGGAGCGCCTCAACGATTACGAAGGTCTCCTGACGCATAACCAGATATTTATCAGCCGCACCAAGGGAGTCGCGGTGATCTCGGCCGAAGACGCCATCAACTACTCGCTCACCGGCCCGATGCTTCGCGGCAGCGGCGTACCGCACGACCTGCGCAAGGACAATCCGTACTCGGGGTACGAAAATTTCGATTTTGAAGTCGCGATCGGCACCCACGGCGACGCCTACGACCGGTACCTGCTCCGCCTGAAGGAGATCCGCGAGTCATTGAAAATCTGTCAGCAGGCGCTCGACGGCATGCCGGAGGGGCCGTACCGGGCCCATGTGCCGGGGGTCGTGCTGCCGCCCAAGGAAGACGTCCTCTACAAGATGGAATCGATGATCTTCCACTTCAAGATCATCACCGAGGGGTTCAAGGCGCCGCTCGGCTCGGTGTACCAGGGGATCGAGTCCCCCAAGGGCGAGATCGGGTTCTATATCACCGGCGACGACACCAATCGCCCGCGTCGCGTGCGCGTCCGGCCGCCTTCGCTGATCAACCTCGCCTGCCTGCCGAAGCTGACCGAGGGCCGCCTGTTTGCCGACGTCGTCTGCGCGATCGGCTCCATTGACATCGTGCTGGGAGAAGTGGACAGATGATCCTGAACGAAGATTCAGTGAAGAAGATAAAAGAACGGGTCGGGATGTACCCGCAGCGCAAGTCGGCGATCCTGCCGGCCCTGACGATCGCGTATCGCCAGCTCGGCTATGTCGACGAATCCATCTACCACGAGATCTCGAAGATCATCCGGGTGCCGTATGTCGAGATCGCCGAGGCCGCGACGTTTTATACGATGTTCCCCAAGGCGCCGCGCGGCAAGTACCTGATCCAGGTCTGCCATAATATCTCATGCGCGCTGCTCGGGGCCGATTCGCTGATCGGCTATCTCGAAAAAAAGCTCGAGATCAAAAAGGGCCAGACGACCGCGGATAATGTGTTCACGCTCATCTCGGTCGAGTGTCTCGGCTCCTGCGCCACCGCGCCCATGATGCAGATCAACAACGATTATTACGAGAATCTGACGCCCGAGAAGGTGGATCAGATCCTTGATGAATTGAGGGCGAAGGACTGATGTTTTATTCGCCGGTCATAACCAACGCGGCCGAAGCCGCCACCAACGAGAAGCTGCACCTCTTCAAGTATATCGAGGATCCCGAGCAGCACAAGCTGGCGACATTCGAGCAGCACGGCGGCTATTCGGCCTGGAAGAAGGTCCTCGGCGGCATGACCGCGGCCGAAGTGATCGACAAGGTCAAAGCGTCCGGTCTGCGCGGCCGCGGCGGCGCCGGTTTCCCGACCGGAATGAAGTGGAGCTTCGTCCCCAAAGACTCGCCGAAGCCGCGCTATCTCTGCTGCAACGCCGACGAGTCCGAGCCGGGTACGTGCAAGGACCGCGTGCTCATGGAGCGCGACCCGCACGGAGTGATCGAGGGCATGGCGATCGGCGCCTACGCGATCGGCTGCCACCTCATGTTTATCTATATCCGCGGCGAATTCGGCGAGTGCATCCGGTCGATGGAGGCGGCCCGCGACGAAGCCTACGCGGCCGGCCATCTCGGCAAGAACGTTCACGGCTCCGGGTACGATCTCGACATGGTCGTGCACTCCGGCGGCGGCGCCTATATCTGCGGTGAGGAAACGGCGCTGCTGAACAGTCTCGAGGGCGAGCGCGGCATGTCCCGTATCCGCCCGCCGTTCCCGGCGATCGAAGGCCTCTACGCCTCACCGACCATCGTCAACAACGTCGAATCGCTCGCCACCGTGCCCCACATCATCAATCGCGGTCCCGACTGGTACCGGTCGATGGGGACGGAAAAATCGGCCGGCACGAAAATATTCTCGCTCTCCGGGCATGTGAACCGCCCGGGCAATTACGAAGTCGAACTCGGCTTCTCGCTCAAGAAGCTGATCTTCGATCCGGCCTATGGCGGCGGAATTCGCAACGGCAAGAAGCTCAAAGGGGTGATCCCCGGCGGGGCTTCGACGCCGTTCCTCACGCCCGACATGATAGATATCGGGCTGGACTACGAGTCGCTGCAGTCGGTCGGGTCGATGCTCGGTTCGGGCGCCGTGATCGTGTTCGACGAAGACACCTGCATCGTCTGGGCGATCCAGAAGCTGATCCACTTCTTCCGCCACGAGTCGTGCGGCAAGTGCACGCCGTGCCGGGAGGGGACAGGCTGGCTGGAACAGATGATCGGCCGCATCGAGCGCGGCCAGGGCCAACCGGGCGATATCGAGAAAATCGAGGAAGTCTGCGGCAATATCCTCGGGCGGACGATCTGCCCGCTCGGCGACGCCGCCGTGATGCCCATTCAATCGGCCGTCAAACACTGGCGCGACGAATGGCTCTATCATATCGAAAAAGGGCAGTGCCTCGTGAAATCGCAATTTCCGTTTGAGTGATTTATAAGATGGCTCAGGACACGAAAGAAACGCAGACACCGAAGGCTCAGGTACCGACTGCCACCCTGACGATTGACGGCCGGCAGACGACCGTGCCGAAAGGCACGACCGTGCTCGAAGCCGCCCTTGCCATGGGGATCCAGATCCCGACTTTCTGCTGGCATCCGAAGCTGAAACCGGTCGGGGCCTGCCGCATGTGCTACGTGCAGATCGAGAAGATGCCCAAGCTGGCCGTTTCGTGTGCGACCGAGGCGATGGAAGGCATGGTTGTCTACACCGACTCGGAACAGGTGAAACAGGGTCGCAAGGCGATCATCGAGTTCATCCTGCTCAACCACCCGCTCGACTGTCCGACCTGCGATAAGGGCGGCGAATGCGATCTGCAGAACCTGACCTTCCGCCACGGTTTCGATGACTCCCGATTCGCCTTCCAGAAGTACCGCTTCACCCAGGGCACCGCCGGCACGACTTTCGACGACAAA
>CAYPYM010000367.1:0-4226 GCA_964414435.1 uncultured Ignavibacteriales bacterium
GTCCGGGGCCGCAGAACCGTACAAAGGACTTGGCGAAAGCCCGCCAAACCCCTACCATTTGCCAGGATTGTGACGAGAACCGAAGACCGGAGTACCACTATGATACAGATGAAAGATCGAGTGACCCTGATAACCGGCGCCTCCCGCGGGATCGGCCGGGCGACCGCCGTAATGTTTGCCGAGGCCGGCAGCCACGTGGCGATCAACTACCGTACCGATGAGAAGGCGGCCCTTGAGGTCAAGAAAATGGTCGAATCAAAGGGAGTCAGGGGACTGCTGGTTCAGGCCGATGTCGCCCGAAAAGCCGAGGTCGACCGCATGGTCGACGCCGTGATCGCGGAATTCGGCCGGATCGATGTCGTCGTTAACAACGCCGGCGTCTGGATCCACAACCCGATTGACGGTCTCACCGAGGAGCGGCTGCGCCAGACGGTCGATATCAACCTCATGGGCACCTTCTACGTCTGCTCCGCCGTGACTCCCCACATGAAAAAGCAGAAATCGGGAGTTATCATCAATATATCCTCCACCGCCGGGCAGCGGGGCGAGGCGTTCCACTCACCCTACGGCGCCACCAAAGGAGCCGTCATCGCCCTGACCAAGTCTCTGGCCCCCGAACTGGTCGACTACAATATCCGGGTCAACTGCGTCGCCCCCGGTTGGGTCGATACCGACATGGCCTACGACGCGCTCCAGAAAGAAGGCGATCAGGTGCGGGCCGTGATTCCGATGAAACGGGTGGGTACCCCCGAAGAACTGGCCGGGCCGATCCTGTTCATGGCCTCGGACCTGGCGACGTTTATCACCGGGGAAATTTTGAACGTGAACGGCGGCGCGGTCCTCTGCGGCTGAGCGGCTGGCGCCGTTTTGCACGGCCTCGCAAGGTCGGTTAGATCGAATCGGCCGCCGTCTTCTGTAGTAGATTCCACGCCAGGACGACGTCGCTTTCGGTCACGTTGGTCTGACCGATGACCAGCCGGAGGGTGTACACGCCGTTGAGCTTGGTGTGGGTCATGTACATCTTGCCGGTGGCGTTGATTGTCTCCAGCAATTGCTCGTTGATGCGATTGACCTCGTCGACCGACTCCACCCCCTCGGGACGATAGTGGAAGCAGATCACGTTGAGCGGGGTCGGCGCCAGCAGCTCAAACCGCTCGTGGCTTTCCATCTTTTTCACCAGGTCCTGAGCCAAACCGATTTGATACCGGAGGCGCTCCTGCAGCCCCTTGACGCCGAACGACCGGATCACGAACCAGAGCTTGAGCGCGCGAAACCGCCGGCCCAGCGCAATACCCCAATCGCGATAGTTGTTCACCCGGTCGCCCTCGGCCGTTTTGAGATACTCGGGGAGAATCTCAAACGTCCGGATCAACGCTTCTTTGTCGCGGACATAGTAAGCGGAGCAGTCGAAGTTGGTGAACATCCACTTATGCGGGTTAAACACAAACGTGTCGGCCAGCTCGAGGCCGTCGGCCATGTAGCGCATCTCCGGCAGAAGCAGCCCGGTGCCGGCAAAAGCGGCATCGACATGAAACCAGATCTTGTATTTCTGGCAGGTCTCGCCGATCGCCCGCAACGGATCAAGCGCGGTCGAGCCGGTCGTTCCGATCGTGCCGATCACGCACAACGGTGTAAAGCCGGCCGTGAGATCATCGCTGATCGCCTTCTCGAGATCCTCCGCTTTCATTGCAAACGCAGAGTCGACCGGTACTTTCCGAAGGTTCTCTTTGCCCAGCCCGGCGATTTTCACCGACTTTTCAATCGATGAATGCGTTTCCGTCGAGCAGTAGACGGTGAATTTCGGCGCCTCTGCCAGCCCGCGGCTGTTGACGCCGAAATCGGTCATCTTCTCCCGCGCCGTGAGAATGGAGCAGAGGGTTGCGGTCGAGGCGGTGTCCTGGATGACGCCGTCCCACCGGCCGGGAAGGTCGATCATCTCGGCCAGCCATTGCATCAGCCGCTCTTCCAGTTCGGCCGCCGCCGGTGAGGTCTGCCAGATCATGCATTGCGCGCCCATCGCCGAGGTGAGCATCTCGCCCAGCACCGACGGCCCGCTCGAATTGGCGGGGAAGTAGGCCATGAAGCGCGGGTGCTGCCAGTGCGTCACACCGGGGAGAATGTCCTTCTGGAAATCGTCGAAAATTGTCTGAAACGGCTCGCCGTCCTGCGGCGGATGCTCCGGCACGCGCTTGATGATCTCGCCCGGTTCCACCTGTGCTTTCACCGGGTAATCGCGAAGGTTCTCGGCGTAATCGGCCATCCAGTCGACCAGCATGTGCGCGTACTTTCGGAATTCGTCGTTGTCCATGGTGTCTCCGGAAAACTCTACTTTGGCCTGGTCGCCACGACAAGACTGGTCGGCCCCATCAGGGGGATGTGTTTGATGTCGCCGAAACCGGCCTCGGTCAGCCACTGGCCGTATTCATCGATACTGTACGACGATCCCTGCTCCGTGCCGACCAGCATGTTCAGGGCGAACAGCGCCGCGGTGAACGGTCCGGTCTTGTCCGGGTTGAGCACGAAATCCTGGATCACGACCTGCCCGCCGGGGTTGAGCGCATTAAACGCCTTGACCGTCAGCTCGGCGTTGCGGGACGGACTGTGCATGTGGTAAATCGCGCTGAAC
This sequence comes from uncultured Ignavibacteriales bacterium, assembly GCA_964414435.1. Classification (GTDB taxonomy): domain Bacteria; phylum Zixibacteria; class MSB-5A5; order GN15; family FEB-12; genus JAGNLV01. Next base: position 2,627 of record CAYPYM010000367.1, read on the forward strand.
AGAATGAGGTCGTAACCGTCGCCGAGCGGATCGGTGCGCATGTCGCCTACTGTGGTCTTGATCCGGCCGGTCATACCGGCTTCATCGATATGACGCTTTGCGATCGGCACAACCGTCGGCAGATCGAAGATATCGGCCGAGAGGTTCTTTTCCTTTTGTGCGAACGCGATCGAATATGCACCGGAGCCGCCGCCGACATCGAGCATCCGCTTCACTTTCGAGGTGTCGACCGTGCGCGCCACCTGCGCCGCCCGAAGGGTGGCGTTCTTGTGCATTGCCGCGATAAACGATTCTGTCCAGCTATCGTCGCGAGAGACCTGTTCGGTGTAGGTGACCGAGGTCCCCTTGCGGATGCATTCGGTCAGGGTATCCCAGCGGTGCCACAGATTAACAATATGCATGAGGCTCATGCGGGAATCATCCGGCGACCCGGCGGCGAGATAGCGTCGCGGGATCGGGCCGTTGACGAACAGGTTGCCCTGCTTCTCCAGCATCCCGGCCGCGGTGAGGGCGTTGAGGAATGTCTCGGTCGCCCGCGGGTCGGTCTTGAGATTCATCGCGACATCATCGGCCGAGCTGCCGTCGCCGACCGCCGTAAACACATCAAGTTCGATCGCGGTCAGGAGCAACCGGCTCTTCTGAAAACCGCGAACCGCCTCATGAAAATCATCGGGCAGCATTCCCGCTTGATCCTTGGCTTTCATCGAGGCAATCATACGGGCCTTGTTGGTTTCGATCTCGGTTTTGACCTCGGCCTCGTCCTTGCGGATGAAGCGATGCACCGGTCGCCCCGCCTTGAAATGCTCGCTGACAATCTCCGCGACATCATCCGGTCCTACGCCCGAATACCAAATTCCTTCGGGGTAGACGATCATATTCGGACCCCAGTTGCACAGCCCGAGCGATCCGCAGGTGGTCACCTGAACCGTGTCGGACAGACCCTGGCGGCCGACCTCCCGTCGGAGCGCCTCGAGCGTCTTCTCCGATCCGCGCGCGCAACAACTGGGAATTCCCTCCGGTTTTGTCTGGGTGCAAACATATACGTGGTAACGAAACGGCTCCATGACAATCCTCGCTTTCCGGCCCACCGGGACCCGAGAGGAATCAGGACCGCCGGTGCAGCATGAGTGTTAATCTAAACCGCCGACGGCGGCTTGACAATCGGTTTCCGTGGCCGGGCGGCGACCGGATGTGTGGTGGAAATGCTTGCTCGACCGACGGGCGTCGGTTAGTTTACCATATGCTCATTATACGCACGACTTCCGCGGACGAAGAACTGGGACACAATAAACCATGGTCAGGCTAGTCGTTTTCACCGACACCCACGCCAACCTCCCCGCCCTGCTGGCTTTCCGGGCCGCGGCGCAGCAGGAGGGGTACGACTTTGCCTTTCATACCGGCGACGCCATCGATATCGGACCGTATCCGGCCGAAAGCCTCGATATCCTGCTCGATCTCCCGCGCACCGCGTTTGTCATGGGTAATCACGACGCCATCTATGTCGGGGGCGTGCTCGATCCGCTGCCGTGCTTCATGGAGGCCAACGAGGCCGAACACTGCCGCTGGACCGCCTCCGAGCTGGGCGACCGCTATCGGGAAC
>CAYPYM010000368.1:0-4225 GCA_964414435.1 uncultured Ignavibacteriales bacterium
GTGGTGCGGTCGATCCCGAGTTCCTCGGCCGCCCGGGTCCGATTGCCGTCGTGGTGGTCGAGCGCCGCTTTGATCCGGCCGCGCTCATCGGCGGCCGCGACCAGCGGATCGCGCGGAACCGGCGCTGCATTCCGACCCGGCTCAACCGTGCGAAGCTCGGCCGGAAGGTGCTCTTTCTGGATGATACTGCCGTGGCAGACGACAAAGCAGTACTCGATAATGTTCTCGAGTTCGCGCACGTTGCCGGCGAAATCATAACGCATGAGGATGCTCATGACATCGGGGCTGACGCTGATCACGTTCTTGCCCCGGCGGGCGTTGTTTTTCTTGATGAAGTGGTCGACGAGGTACGGGATATCCTCGCGACGGTCGCGCAGCGGCGGCAGATCGAACCGCACGACAGCGAGTCGGAAATAGAGATCGTCGCGGAATTTCCCGGAGGCCACCAGTTGGCGCAGGTCCCGGTTGGTCGCGGCCACCACCCGAAGGTCGGCCTTGATCGGCGTGGTCGAACCGAGTGGTTCGTACTCACGCTGCTGGAGAAGGCGAAGGAGCTTCACCTGGGTCGACATCGGCAGCTCGCCGATTTCATCGAAAAACACCGTGCCGCCCTCGGCGGCGGTCAGCTTGCCGGCCTTGTCGCGTTTGGCGTCGGTGAACGCCCCCCGGATATACCCGAACAGCTCCGATTCAAAGAGCTGCGCCGGGAGTGTGCCGCAATTGATCACGACATAGTTGCGGTTCTTGCGAAGACTGAGGCTGTGAATCGCGCGGGCGAACAGCTCCTTGCCCGACCCCGACGGCCCCTGGATCAATACGGTACTGTCGCTCTCGGCGACATCGGGGAGAATGGCAAACAGCTTATGAATAAGCGGGCTTTTCGAGATGATGTCCTCGAACGTGTAATTACGGGCGAGCTCTTTGCGAAGGTGCTCGATCGTCGAGAGGTCGCGGAACGTCTCGACCGCTCCGAGCACGTGGCCGTCGTCGTCGCGAAGAACCGCCGTGGAGATCGAGATCGGGATGCGTTCGCCCGAGGCGTTGGTGATATTCACCGGCTGGTCGATCGCCTCGTGGCCGGTGCGCAGGGTGCGTTCGAGCAGGCACTGGTTTTCGCAGCAGTCGGCGTGGAAAACGTCAAAACAGCGCCGCCCGAGCGCGTGCGAGGCCGGTACGCCGGTGATCCGCTCCGCGGCGGGGTTGAAGCTGGTGATGACCCGGTCGCTGTCGACCGTAAAGACACCGTCGGCGATGGAGCTGAGAATCACCTTGAAAAATCGATCGTCATCCGGCGGCTTGTTCATATCACGTTGACCTTTCCACCTTTCCACGGTCAAGATAGGCGATTTTGCCCGTTTTGCCAACGGCTGGTTTCACCCGGCTCGCTCGATATTGCCGGTGGCGACTGTCCGGGCTCGATCAGGGGGATTGTCGAGGTAGCCGGGTTGTACGTTCGGCCTGTTGCGTTCCGTGTCATACCTGCCGTATCCTTACTGACACGGACAGACCGGCCGACCGGTGCAGCCTGCGGCGACCGGCCCCAACCGGAAGCTAAAGAAACCTGTGGCGGCACAAAGGAGACGGAGTCACAATGAACGATATCCGCGTTGTTGAAGAGTCAACCTCGGTTCTTTCCGACTATGGAAAGATCCCGATCGCCTTCGAGGTGAGTTCGGTGTTCGAGGTGAAGGTCCTCGACCACGGGCTGGGGGGGATCCGACTGACCGAACATCGCCTCGACCGTCCCAGGTGGAAAGACTACGACTCGTACGAAAACGAGGGGCCGGGCCGCTGGGCGAAGCAGTGGGACCTCTCCAACTGGCAGGTCCTTTCCGCCTACATCGGCACGGCGCGGGTCGCCGGCGGTGTTGTCGCCTGGAATACGCCGGGGGTCCACATGCTCGAGGGGCGCGACGATATTGGGGTCCTCTGGGACCTGAGAGTTGCACCGGCGCACCGGAGGAGGGGGATCGGCGGTGAATTGATCGAGGCGGCGGCTGCCTGGGCGTCCAATCGGGGCTGCCGGATGCTTAAGGTCGAGACTCAGAACGTCAACGTGCCGGCCTGCCGCCTCTATGCCAATCACGGGTTTATCCTCCGGACCATTGTCCCGGGAGCCTATCCGGAACTTCCCGATGAGGTCCAGCTCATCTGGTGCCGGGACCTCGCCTGATCGCTTGCCCGGCATTTGCCGCGGCGGTCCGGCGGTTCGGCCTTGTCAGAACGGGCCTAAACGCGTATATTTGTCTCTATATTCCGATCATTGCCGATTGGTTTGGGCGAACAGGTAATCACCCCAGGGCGGAAGGAGGAGACAGATGATCGAGGTACGGCGCCTTCGCGCCGACGACCGGCTCGACGAGGTCCTGCATCTCTGTCGGGCGTTTTTCGCTGAGTACGAAAGCCACCATCCGGTGTTTTTCCGCACCGACAACCTCACCGACGATGACATTGGCGGGCGCTTTGTCGCTTCGCTCGACTCCGACACCGACGCCACGATAATCGCACTCGACGACGGCGACATTGTCGGCTACTCACTCATCACGATTCGCGAGCAACCCCGGTTCTACAGGGTCAAGAAGGTGGGAGCCATGTCCGGCCTCATGGTGGCTCCGTCACACCGCCGCCGGGGGCTGGCCACGCGGTTGATCGAGGAATCGAAAAGGTGGTTCCGCGCACGGGACATCAAGTTCTTCACCCTCTACACGGCAGCGGCCAACCGGGACGCCATGCAGCTCTACGAGCGTTGCGGGATGACCGTGCTGCACACCGCTTTCCTGGGGGAGCTGTAAAACCTGCAATATCGTCAACCGGCGAGCGATATCATTTCATCAGGAGAAGCTTGCGCGTCTCGGCGTAGTGCGAGGTGGTCAGGCGGTAGTAGTATACGCCCGTCGCCAGCTGTGAAGCGTCGAAGTTAATCGTGTGCTCGCCGGCCTCCACGTAATCGTTCACCAGAGTCTTCACGACCTGTCCCAGCGAATTATAGACGACTATCTTCGCCCGGGCCGCTTCCGGGAGTGAGTACATAATGGTCGTCGTCGGATTGAACGGGTTGGGATAATTGGTCAGCAACACCGATTTGCGCGGCAGCGGTTCGCCGTCGGTGGTATCCTCCGGCAGCCAGGTCAGGGTGCTGTCGGCGATATTGTCGTCATCCATGATGATCGCTTCCGAGGTCTGGGCCTTGGTGTTGTTATGCCCCTCGCCACGACCGGGGAGATAGGTGTGGGTGTGATGTTCGAGGCCGAATCGGAGCCGATCGACTTCGTCTTCAAGAGCCGACACGCGGGTCGCGAGCTGGTCGATCTGCTCGCTGAGATCGGGCGCGACCGTTATCGTGAAATCGTTCCAGTACAACCCGAGGGCGGCGGTGAGGTAGTCGAGCGAGATAGTCGCGTTGTCCAATCCTTTGGCCTCTATGTGGAGGGTGAGGGCGGCGCGGTAGCGGTGCCCCCGAATCAGGGTGGCCGTCATCGAATTGGCGGTGCCGCCGCTGTCGGACCCAAAGCCGCCGTCGGCGCCGAACTGGATGAACCCCGACGGTTGGGAGGTATGCACCGGCGGATCGGTTTTGGTGACCACCTTGCTGACGCCGCCGGTCACGTCGTAGAGGTACACCGAGACCTCGGCCTTGGCGCCGTTGTAAGTGGTGAAGATGCCGCCGAGGTTCCAGAGCCCGTTCCAGGCGATATCGTAGTCGAGGGTGGCGTTCACCGATGAATGGGTGGCGGCCGAATCGGCTATGACGAATTCGCTGTAGATTGTGGACGTGACATACTTGTAGCCGACCAGATTGGTCATCTCAAACTGGGCATCAGCCGTCCGGGCGGTAAGGTCACACGAGGCCGCGCAGCCGCCGGGGCAGTCGCCCCACGAGATACCGAGGGCGTTGCGGTAGCCGGAGGACGAGGCGCAATCGGTCGGTTGCAGGGAAACGCTCTCGCCGGGGTTGACAGTCACCTGAGCTGAGACGATTGGGGGAAACGCGGCCAGGATCACCAGCGTGGACACGAGTGACCACACCGGCTTCAGGAGATTTGGTCGCAGAGAGATCATATGCGCTCCTACGAAAGATAGGTTTTGGGACCGCGACGGTTGGAACCGGAATGGTGTGATTGATCCGACGGAGCGCCTGCGGGTGGCTGAGCGGCCCCGGCCGCGGGCGGACTCGATGGTACTGGCAAGATACCCCAAAACGCTTGAATGTCAAGGGAAAACGGGC
>CAYPYM010000369.1:0-4205 GCA_964414435.1 uncultured Ignavibacteriales bacterium
GTTATGGGTTCAACCGGGGAATCCGTGCACAGGCTGACAAACTTCGGTTATAATCCTACATGGTCGCCTGACGGCAAGAAAGTTATGTTCGCAACGGAATCTATCCTCAATCCCTACGGCAGATATTCAATCAGCCAATTATGGACAGTGGACGTGGGATCAGGTGAGACACAAAAAATATTTAACGGTGACGCTGTTCAGCCAAGCTGGTCGCCAAACGGGAAATGGATTGCGTACTGGGGATTACCCGCAGGTACAGGTAAGAGAGTAATTTATATTCTTCCATTTTCCGGCGGTAAACAGATTCAAGTTACGAGCGGCAGTTACATTGATTGGTGCCCTGTATGGTCCCCCGATAATAAGTATCTCTATTTTTCAAGCAGCCGCGGCGGAAGTATGAATTTGTGGAGAATCAGGATAGATGAAAACTCGGGGAAGAAACTTTCCGGCTTTGAACCTGTTACAACTCCTTCCCCGTTCTGTGAGACGGCAAAATTTTCCGATGATGGCAGGAGAATAGTTTACGTGTCTGCGGATATAAGAGATAATATTTACAAGCTTAATTTCGACCCTGTCAGAGAAAAAATCATTGGTTCTCCTATTCCGGTAACTGAGGGCACGAAACAGTTTTTATACCTGAATATTTCGCAGGATAACAATTGGATCGCGGCCTCGAGCAAAGGCCAGCAGGAATCAATTTATATTATGCGTTCAGACGGATCAGGAATTGTGAAGTTGACAAACGATGGTTATAAAAACAGGGGCCCTGCCTGGTCGCCGGACGGCAGGAAACTCGCTTTTTATTCGGATAGATCGGGTAAATATGAAATCTGGCTAATAGGTATCGACGGAAGTAACCTCAGGCAGTTGTCAAAAACAGAAGGACAGATATATAACCCGGTTTGGTTCCCGGATGGCAGTAAGATTCTGTTTGGATCTACGGAGCTTAATCCCGGCATATTTAAGGTCGGACCAGTTCCAACAGGTAAGGTTGAATTTTTACCCTTTGGTAAGGATACAAGTTTGTCATTTTCCGAGAACTCGCTTTCTCCTGACGGGAAATACATTGTAGGAAATAAACAGAAGATAGTAAGCGGAAATCTTGCCGGCATGTTTATTTATTCTATTGCTGATAAGAGTTATAAAAAGATTTCGGATTCCGGTGTGGATCCTGTGTGGCTTAATGACTCAAAAAGAATCCTGTACTCTGAAAAAGACAGGTTCTATATAATGGACACCAGGAGCGGGAAAAGCAAATTCATATATAATATTAACCAGCTTTTCACTCCCACAGCAAATATGTACACAATGTCGCCTGATAATAAGACTATTTACTACGTAAAAGAAGAAAAAGAATCGGATATCTGGGAAGGTTACCTGAAAGGTAATAATAAATAGACAGGGAAATTTAATTGAGTCAAATCAAAAACATATTTCGGTTATTAATATGATTGGCGAAACAATTCTCCATTACAAAATTCTTGAAAAATTAGGCGAAGGTGGGATGGGCGAAGTCTACAAAGCACAGGACACAAAACTCGACCGCTTTGTTGCGCTGAAGTTTCTACCTTTAAAACTTACAGCAACCGAAGATGAGAAATCACGCTTCATTCAGGAAGCTAAAACAGCTTCTGCAATGAATCATCCTAACGTCTGCACAATTTATTCTATTGAGGAATATGAAAATAAAGAAGGCGGTAAACAGCTATTCATTGCAATGGAGTTTGTTGACGGAAAAACTTTATCTGACAAAAAAGGGACTCTCTCCGACAAGCAAAAACTTGAGATCAGTGCGCAGGTGGCAGAGGGATTAGCTGCAGCTCACGAAAAAGGAATAGTGCACAGGGATATTAAACCCGATAACATAATGATCCGAAAGGACGGAATTGTTCAGATAATGGATTTCGGACTCGCCAAACTTTATTCTTCAAAGGATATCAGCAGACTTACAAAAGCAGGCACCACTCTCGGCACAATGGGATATATGTCGCCCGAACAAATACAGGGACAGGACGTTGACCACAGGACAGATATTTTTTCTCTCGGAGTAGTCCTTTATGAATTATTTGCAGGTCAATCCCCTTTCAAGGGAATGCACGAAGCCGCACTGGTTTATGAAATTGTAAATACGGATGTACCGTCAATAACACAAGAAAAACCTGAATTTGATCCTGAACTTAACAGGCTGATACTGGAATGTCTTGAGAAAGATCCGATGGATAGGTGTCAATCAGCGGCAGAACTTGCAAGAAATTTAAGAAGACTGAAAAGAGTATCGACAGGTTCAAGGACCGCATCAAGAATTCAGCAGGCGGTTCCGGTAGCCAAAGAGCGTAAACAGGAAATTAAGAAATGGAAGATGACATCTATTGCTCTTGCTGTTTTATGTGCGGCTACAATTACGGTATTATTTTATTTTATCACTTTGCCCAAACCGGGTAATGATCTCACTTCCTATAAATATACACCTTTTGAAACGGACGGAGTAACAGAAAATGGTGCCTGGTCTCCCGATGGCAAATCAATAGTATTTACAAAATATCAGAAAGGGACCTGGCAGTTGCTTATGCGTTCAATCGATAATCCCAGAACCACGCTGCTTTCAACAAGGGATAAATATGATTTTTATAATTTATTCTGGTCTCCTGATGGCAACAGTATCTATTTTATGATGAATAGCAGGCTCAAAAATATCGGATTGGCCGGTGGAAATCCTAAAACCGTATTCAAATATCCAATTAGTGCTGCTGCTATCTCACCTGATAATAAAGCACTGGTTTATTGGACAAAGGGAAACAGGGTAGATTCTGCAATGGGTAATTTTTACAGACTATTTATTTCCACACCGGAAGGCGATAAAGGCAGGATTTACAAACCGGACCCGTTTAGCTCAAAATTATCTGGCACTCCTACTTACATTCATTTTTCTCCCGATGGTTCTAAAATAGCCCTTGGTTTAATTGCCTTTAAAGCATCAGAATTATGGATACTTCCCTGGCCGGACGGACTGAATGCTAAACCGATTAAAATATTCAAGGATATCAAATGGAAGGACGGATTGCCAAATTTTGAATGGCTCGCCGATTCAAAGAATTTTGTTTTAGCATTTAACGGAAATATGTGGATTGCAAATACTGAGAATGGGAAAATGCGGAAGATTACAGAATCTGTTATTAATGAAAACCTGGCAGCTGTTTCTCCCGATCGCAAACGGTTGCTTATTCAAGAAAGTAATGCAAATTATGATATTGTTATGCTTCCTTTCGATGGTTCATCGTTAAAACGTGTTAAAGCAACATCAGTTAATGAATATTCCGCTACAGTTTCCAGTGACGGAAAATTAATGAGTTATATAACAAATAGGACAGGCAGAGATGAAATATGGCTGGAGGATGAAGCAGGCAATGAATATCCTGTGCTTACAAATGCCAACTTTACAGACAGTACAATTAGTACTTTCCCCGCCGCTGAAATTGCACCTGATGGTAAGCATATTGCCTTTTTTAGATTTGGGGGAGGAAAATCGCTCAGAGAATTGTGGGTTTCAAATTCTGAAGGAGGCAAGCCTGTGCCTATTATCGCCGATAGCGGAATTGCAAATAATTTCTGCTGGTCACCGGATGGGAATAGCCTGTATACGAGCTTAATTGTCGGTAACAATTTTTACAATAAAATTGTACCCATAGGAAACGGCAAGGTTATCAACCTGCCCAATTCAGCTTACACAGATGCGGTTCCTGCCTGGTCGCCCGATGGTAAGTGGATAGCTTTTCCAAAATATAGTAATTCAGAATATGCAACATATGCAACGGGGCGTATACTATTATTATCACCGGATGGTAAAAACTCTAAGTCTGTAATATCACCTGTTTCTTTTTATAGTATTGGTTATAATTTAATGTGGTCACGGAACAGCAAATTATTATACATTGCTTCTTCCACAGAAAAAGAAAGCCGGCTGGATGTTATTGATATTGAGACAGGTAAATCCCGTAAAATATCAAGTTACGGATTTAATGTAGATCTGAGTTATGATCAAACTCAATGCGCGGTCTCAAGCATTTCAAGAGACGGAAATGGATTACTTGTAAGCGCAAAGTTTATGAACGGCAGCTTATACATTTTAGACGGCGCGCTGGGCAATAAATAAAAAAAACATCATTCTGTCCCAACTTGTCAAAACATATTCAAAGCACTATAACCTC
>CAYPYM010000370.1:0-429 GCA_964414435.1 uncultured Ignavibacteriales bacterium
CATCCGTTATGCTGTTGGTCGCGACGGCGGCGGAGGAGTTTTGCTGGATACACTGTACTGGTGTCCGGCCGTGTCGAACCTCTGTTGGACCAATCTTGACAGCTACTGCTTCTGGAGCATTGACGGCGCATACGCCTCCTTGATCGAAGTAGGGCGGTTTACGCCCCTTCGGGTCGACACCTTACTGAAGTGCAGTGGAGGAACGAGGCGCTGGGCGATACCGGACTACTTGTTCGACGTATATTCGCCGCTGCATCTCGTGGCAGTGCCGGCAGTGACTGACTCAGGCCGCCTGCAAGAATCCATCCTCCTTCTGAAATACGAGGGCGCGCAGGATTGTCGGTACGATACGGTGACCGTTCTTCGCGACTCTTACACGCCGCGGTTTACGCTGGAGCCGGGACTGCGCATCGAGGCGACACTTTCAGA
>CAYPYM010000370.1:439-3927 GCA_964414435.1 uncultured Ignavibacteriales bacterium
GGACCGAGGGAACAGATGCCGATTCGCTGCGCAATTACAATTTCCTCGTGTATGACATTGCGACCGACTCCGCGTACACGATACTGCCTCGGGGCAAATGGCGTCTGAAGCCGCAGGCGCTCTCCGTTGATGGGCCTTTCTTCTACGAATCGATGTACTCTGACCGTGGTATCTGGAGATACGACGCATCTTCCGGAGAAGATGAGGTGCTCGCAATCGATACCGCGACCCAAACAATAGTCGATTGGTTGCTGGAGGAAGACTCTCTCGTCGTCTCGCTTGGTGTCAGGGCCGACACGGGCTACTGGCGAATCCGCCGCGCCTTTGGCGTTGGTACCTTGCGGGGGACAGCAGACAGCCTGTATGTCGGAGCAACTCGCCCGGTCTGGTCTCCGTGGCGGTAGGGGAGGACTTTCCCGGTCGTCCGGCACCCTGTGGGAAATCCCTCCGCAACACTCACTCTCCCGCAACGCTCGTCATGCTTCGCGGAGTCGAGCCACGCCCCCTTCAAAAATCCACACTTGCCTATTGGTCAAACCGGTCAAAACGGTGTTATAATACCGTATGACAAATCGAGCGAAAATGACCGCGCGCGAAGGGAATCGGCCATGAGCATCCCCGATCCGGCGGTATCGCGCCGGGGGCTGGTGTTCGGCGCCGGCGTGGCGTGGACAATCGGCGCGGTGATCCTGCTGGTGCGGTCGTACGCCTACCTGGCGCACCTGAGCACGCATCCGGCCTGGCCGATCGGGGCGGCGATTATCGTCGGTCTGCTCAAGGGGCGGTTTGTGTTCACGAAAGTCGCCCGGCGCAATATCGAACGGATCAAGAGCACCTCCCCCCATAAGGACAAAATCTGCCTGTTCGCGTTCCAGTCGATCCAGTCGTATCTGCTCGTGATGGTGATGATCGCGCTGGGGGTCACCCTCCGCCACACCGGCCTCGCACCGATCTGGCTGATCGTGGTATATGTCGCGATCGCGGTGGCGCTGCTGGTCTCAAGCTCGATCTATTTCCGGGCCTCGCGCCAGATGACTCCCGGACCGGCATAAAAAAAGCGGGCCGATTCGACCCGCTCGTTCAATCTGACCTGGCCCTGCGGATAACCCCCATCTACTTGTTGAGCAGCTTATAGACCATGCCGCCGTTGTTGCCGACCGCATACAACCGGTTGCCGACCTTCTGCATATCGAGCACGTCGAATGAGCGCGACAGTAATTCCGGTGCCCAGTTCGCGCCGCCGTCGGTGGTGTGCATCATGACCGCGTTCAGGCCGGCCATGTAGGCCTCCTTGTCGTCGAGCACCACGACGGACACGTAGGTGTGGTTGGGGTCCTGTTTGTGAACCGCCCAGGTTTTGCCGCCGTCGTGACTGACCATGAAGAACCCTTTGGGTCCGGCCATCATGCCGGTGTTGCCGGCAAAGGACAACGACCGCGCCCGGGCCTCATCGGCCACTTTCTGGGTCTGCCAGGTCTTGCCGAGATCGGGGCTGTGGTGGAGCTGACCGAATGACGGGAGGTACACGCCGAGGGCGGGCGTATAGAAAATCTGGCTGTAGCCCATGCCCATCTTGTCGACCGCGATCCATGTCTTGCCGCCGTCGGTGGTGCGGTAGGCGATGCCCTGATAGGGAGTGTCGGGATTGATCGACATGCCGGCGAGCAGTCCGTTCTTCTTGTCGAACAGCCGGACGGAAAAGTAGACTACGGTGCTGTCGACGGTCGGGGAAACGTTCTCCCATGTCTGGCCGCCGTCGGCGGTGCGGTAGACCAGGCCGCGCTTGCCGCAGACCAGTCCGAGTGAGCCGTTGACGAAGCTGATATCTTCGAGGCCGGCGCCGGCCATGACCCGGTGGGTCTTCCAGGTGCGGCCGCCGTCATCGGTATACTCGAGCGTGCCGAGGTTGGTGGCGAGCAGGCCGGTGTCGGGGGTTACAAAGCAGATCCCGGTGACGGGATCGTCGATCGGCAGTTTTACCGGTTGCCAGTCCTGGGCCAGCAGGGGGGCGGAACAGGCGATCAGGAGGAGGAGAGCCAGAGCGGTTTTCTTCATAACTGTTTTAATTGAACTCGCGGTTTTAACCTTGTACTATTGGCATCGGGATAAGTTTAAAGCAATTGAATGGAGAGACAGTATACGCAACCGGCGAGGCGGCGTCAACCGCAGGATCCGCCGGGCAAGGAAGCACTTGTGTCTGACCGGATTGTCGTCGAGCTGACCAATGTCGATCTCGGGTACCGCCGCGGCGGCGAGATTTTCCGCAATCTCAACTTTCGGATCGAGGCGGGCCGGACGGCGGTGATCACCGGCGGGCCGGGATCGGGGAAAACGTCGATCGCCGAACTGCTGGTTGGCCTGAAATTCGCCACGGGCGGATCGGTCGAGGCGTTTGGTGACATGGTCCGTCCCGGGCGCAAGCGGACGCTGAACCGGGTCCGGCGGAAAATCGGCGGGGTCGGCGGTATATTCGGCCTCGTACCGTCCTACACAGTGGCGGAAAACATAACCTTCCCGCTCGTCGTGGCCGGGGTGCGCAAACGCACCCGTAAAGAGCGGCTGTTCAAGATGCTCACCGAGTTCTCTCTTCTGAAGAAAGCGGCCGACTACCCCCACACCCTCACCCGGGTCGAACATACCCTGGTGCAATTGGCCCGGGCCTCGGTGGCCGACCAGCCGCTGCTGCTTATTGACGAACCGATGGCCGGACTCGACCAGGTGACCGCCCGCCGCGTCTGGGAGTACCTCGTCAACGCGTCGATCTCCGGCCGGACGATGATCCTCCTGATGTCCGACCGTCCGGCCAGCGAACTCCCCAACTCGACCTACTACGAAATCAAGGGGGGAACGCTGCAGTGAACCGGTTCGGGCACGTGCTCAAAGAGTTCGCGCGGAATATCTACCGGTATCCGACCTCGGCGCTCGGCTCGATCCTGTCGCTGACCCTCCTGTTTCTCCTGTTCGATATCTACTGGATCGGGGCGGGGACGTTCGACCGGCTTTACACCCAGCTGCTCTCCGATCTCAAGATGGAAGTGTTTGTCGGGGAGGAGGTCGAGGAGATCCAGATTCCGGAGCTGAAACAGGCGATCGAGTCGGTCGAGGGGGTTCGCGACGTGGAGTATATCTCCAAGAAGCAGGCGCGGGATATCATGAGCGGGATGCTCGGCACCGACCTGCTCGCCGGCTATGATTCGACCAATCCGCTGCCGCGGTCGTTTGTGCTCCAGTTCAAGCCGAAATACCTGAATGTCGCCGATATGAAGGCGATCGCCGATCAGATAAAATCGATGCCGGCGATTACCGATCTATACTACAGCGAGCAGTGGCTCGAGAAGACCGAAACGACCCGGGCGATCATTCTCCGGCTGGGGATGGGGCTGGGGATCGTGATCACGTCGGTGCTCGTGGTGGCCAACGTGGACGGCGCCACAGGCGGCTTCGGCGTCGGCAAGACAGTCGTGCTGCAGTCAATCGCAAAGTTCTCC
>CAYPYM010000370.1:3937-4150 GCA_964414435.1 uncultured Ignavibacteriales bacterium
TATCCTGACCGCGCTGATAAGTTCGGTCAACAATATCCGGCTGATGACCCGGGCACGATCGGCGGGGCTGTCGCAAATGAGGCTGCTGGGGGCGAGCCGGATGTTTTTGTTTTCGCCGATCCTGATCGAAGGTTTCGTGATCGGCGGCCTCGCGGCGGGGATGGGCTGGGGGATTCTCTGGTACGCCCAGGGGCAGATCAGCTTCACCCAGAT
>CAYPYM010000371.1:0-4136 GCA_964414435.1 uncultured Ignavibacteriales bacterium
CACCCGGGATAAGAAGCGCGTCCTTCTCACAGTCGCCCCGAACGGACAACCCGACCTGGCGTGGATGGACCTCGAGGGTGATTCCACCGTCACGCCGATCCTGAACAGCAGTCGCGGCGAGCTCGGCGGTTATATTTCACCCGACGGACGATACCTGGCGTATGTGGAGCAGCAGCCCGGCGGCGGGGGAGGGCAGCTGTTCATTCTCGATCTGGCCGGCTCGCACGGAAAATGGCAGATCTCGCCCCACGGTGCGCCGGCGTATCGGTGGAGTCCCGACGGCACGGAACTGCTCTATTTCGATGACAACTGGGATCTGATCTCGGTGCCGATATCCACCGCCGACGGACTCAAAATCGGCAAGTCGCGGGTACTCTTCAACCGCCCGCTTTCCAACCTGCAACTGAGCGGCCCCATGTTCGATGTCACCGCCGACGGCAAGCGTTTCATATTGATCGCAGCCCTCGATCAGAAGAACGCGATCAGGTTCAACGTCGTGCTGAACTGGACCAGTCTGCTCAAAGGGAAAGGGTAGACACCGGAGTCGGACAGGCAAGCCCCGGTCGGATCAGAGTTTCGTGGCCGCCGTTTCGACCCAGCCCGCTGCCACCTGTGCCGCCTCGCGATCGGACAGGCCGGACTCCGACAGCCTCTGCCAGGTGAAGAAATCGAGCGCCACGCTCAGGCTTGCGATCAGTTTCGGATCAGAACTATTCCATCCCTGAGAGAGTATTTCAACGATCATCTCAAACAACGGCTGCCACTTCAGGCGGAGAATCTCCTGCAGCGCGGGCACCTGCGGTGCATCGCGGAGCACGTTACCGAGCATATCCCGGCCATGATTGTAGTAACCGTACATCGCTTCAAGAGCGGTTCGGGTTCTTTCAAGGGGGGGCGCAATTCTCGCCCAATCGGCCGGGTTCGGGGGCGGGTTTTCGCTGAACCAGTGTCCGCTGCAGGCGTCAAGAAGCTCCCGGTCGGATGCGAAGTGGTTGTAGACGGTCGCCCGGCGCACGCCGGCCCGTTTGGCGATATCGCTCACGGTGGTGCGGGCGGGCCCGACCGATCCGTGTAAGTGCACGGCTGCCTTGGTGATACGCAGATGTACCTGCTCCCGTCGGCGGGCTCTCGCCTTCTGCATGTAGGGCCGTCTGGGGGTAGATTTTGTAGTTTTATTAGACATAGTGTCAAACTAATATCGGGCCGGTGCGTACCATCCTCTAAACCGGCTATATTCATTATACGCCGAGTATAGCGAAAATTGGTGCGACAGTCAAGGAACTACTTCTACAGCGTGTCACCCGCCGAGCCCGACTCACCTGGGGGAGGGCCCTTGATCGTTTCCCGAAACCGACGAGAGAGGATGTACACGTGTCTAACATTTTGACAATCCTTCCGGAGAAGGCGAGTGGGATCCGCAAGCTGTTCTTCGCCTGGGTACGCCGCCAGTACGGCGGGGTGGTGCCCGGGGTTTTTCAGGTGCTCGCGGTCGACCTTCGGGTCGCCCGTCCGTCCGGTGCTCTCTACAATTACCTCCACCTGCGGAAGAAGTCGCCGCTGAGCCGGCTCCAGCGGGAGATGCTGGCGACGGTCGTGAACGGCAAGGTCGGCGGGGCGCCGTGAATCGGTCTTCACACGGCGGCGGTTCGCCGTCTTACCGGTGACGAACATCTCAATCACGAGTTCGCGACCACCTGGTCGACGTATGATCTCGATCCCAGGACGAGGGCGATGCTCTCATATGCCGTCAAACTCACCGAGAGTCCCGGGTTTGTCGGGGAGGAAGACACCGGGAAGCTGGCTGCGGCCGGCTGGTCGGAGCAGGCGATCTGGGAAATCACGGCGCTGGCTTCGTTTTTCAATTTCAGCGGGCGGATGGAGGCGGCCTCGGGGCTGCCTCAGGATGAGATTCCGGCTGACGCCCGCATGGCCGAGGCGAAGGTGGGCTGAGCGACTGGGTGACCGGGCGGCGCACTGCCAGCGGCGGAATCGGTCGGTCGGGCCGGTACTCCCTGATGCAGGCCCCGCCCGGCCGTCAAAAAATTGATAGGGAGACCCAAACATATTTGTAGGTCTTTGCCCCCGAGTGACGTATAATTAAGCGAAGATGTCGATTTGAGCTGTCCCTTTTCCGTGGTTTGGGCATAGACCACAACACCCCGCAAAAGCTTAAACTCGAATTGATCGCGCAATCCCGCGCAAGAACCCTGTCTCGAGGCTGCCGGAAAAGATCGGCTCCCACACGAGATAAGCGACAACGGAGTGTAGAGTGAATATCTACGTCGGAAACATGTCGTACAATACGACAGAAGATCAGCTGCGCGATGCCTTTGAAGGCTTCGGCGAAGTTGCCAGTGTCAGAATCATCACCGATCGCGACAGCGGCCGCCCGAAAGGGTTCGCCTTTGTCGAGATGCCGACCCAGGACGAAGCGACCGCCGCTATTGAAGGCCTCAACGGCCAGGAGATGGACGGCCGCACGTTGAATGTCAACGAAGCGAAGCCGAAACCGGCCGGCGGCGGCGGTGGCGGACGCGGTGGATTCCGCGGCGGCAACCGTGGCGGCGGCTACCGCGGCGGTTACTGAGACTGATCGATCGATTTGCCCCGGAGATAATTCCGGGTGACTGAATCACAAAAGGACCGGCTGAAGCCGGTCCTTTTTTTGTCTGGTGGGGAAGTGAAGTCGTCAAGAGCGCGGGGCTCTTGACCTACCGGCGACGGGTCGATTTCTTTTTCGGGCGCCCGAACGGCTGCGGCTTCTTCTCGTTTTTCTTCTTCTGATTTGTTGGCGGGGGTGTTTCCGCTCTGGGCCGTCGGGGCTGTTTCGCGCCGGAGCTCCGGGGGCGTTTGGCCTTGTTCGGGGTCGGGCGCGAGGGAGCGGGACGCTTCGGGCGAGCCGCGGGCAGCGACGGCACCTGCTGGATCGACAGACCCGTCTTGACCAACCGCTCGATATCACGGACATCCTTGCGCTGTTCGAAGGTGGCGAAGGAAATGGCCCGGCCGGCCAGACCGGCGCGGGCGGTGCGGCCGATCCGATGGACGTAGTCCTCGGTGTTGGTCGGCAGGTCGTAGTTGACGACCACTTCGATCCCGACGACATCGATCCCGCGCGCGGCGATATCGGTCGCGACCATGACCCGGTACTTGCCCGCCTTGAATCCCTCGAGCGCCTCGCGCCGCTGGTTCTGGCTGCGGTCGGAGTGGATTTCGATCGCCGCATGGCCCATCGCGCGGACATTCCGGCTCAGCTTGCGCGCGCCGTACTTGGTGCGGGTGAAGATGAGCACCGGGCCGCTGTACTGCGACAGCAGAACATCGAGCAGGCGGACCTTGGCGTCGCGCTCGATGAAAAACACCTCCTGCACGACGTTCTCCGCGGCGGTGCCCGACGGCGCGATTTCGATATTGATCGGGAGCTTCATGTGCTGTTTGGCGAGACCGACGATCTCGGTCGGCATCGTGGCCGAGAAGAGCATGGTCTGGCGGTCGGCCGGAACGTATCCGAGGATCTTGTTGATCTGGGGAGCGAAGCCCATGTCGAGCATCCGGTCGGCTTCGTCGAGCACGAGGATCTGGACACCGGAGAGGTTGACGATCTTCCGTTCGAGGAAGTCGACCAGCCGTCCGGGGGTGGCGATTATCACGCGGGGATTTTTCTCGAGTGCTTTCTTCTGCGGTCCCTCCGGGGTGCCGCCGATCACCACGGCGGTGCGAAGGCCGAGGCGCCGTCCGACCGACTGGAGCGACTCGCTCACCTGGAGCGCCAGTTCGCGGGTCGGGAGGAGGACGAGGCCGCGCCCTTTGAGCTTGGCCAGGCGCTGGATCATCGGGATGCCGAAGGCGAGCGTTTTGCCGGTGCCGGTCTGGGCGATCGCGATGAGGTCCTTGCCCTCGAGGCCGACCGGGATCGAGCGGGCCTGGATGGGGGTTGGTTCGGTGAAGTGGAGGCGACCGATGGCGCCGAGCAGCCCGGGTGCGATTCCGAGGCCGCCGAATCCGATAGGAACGGGGTGTGTTGACATCGGCGCAAGGTACGGGATGTTGAGTCCATATCATAGCGATTAGTTGAGATAGTTGGGGGGGCCCACAGTTTGCGGTGGACCTCTGGCCTCTTCGAAGTGGAGGGAATG
>CAYPYM010000372.1:0-4135 GCA_964414435.1 uncultured Ignavibacteriales bacterium
CTCATCAAGCTGTTTGAAGTCCGCCTCCACCCGGCCGAAGAATCGTCCGAACCTGCCGAAGACACCCTTTCACCGCCCGATGCCGCTCCGGACGGCGCCTGATCACTCCGGCCGGCGTCGAACCTGCTCCCTTCAAGTCTTGGAAAACTGGTCCGTTCTGCCTATATTTGGGCAAACATCCCTAAGGTACAACAACGAGTCGGGGGACACAGCTCGGTCTGTCTGGAGCCGGATAATCGCACCGACACCTCGCCTTGCGTGCGATGAACCGGACCGCCACGGCCGCCGGTCGGCCATGCTGGTGCCTGACGGAGGAGGATTCTCATGCACAAATCCTTATCGCTTACGCTGTTTCTGCTGCTTCTGACCGTGTTGCCGACCGCCCTGGCAACGGCCGCCGGAGACATCACGCGCGCCATCGTCTATGACGCTCCGAGAGAACAGCTCAAAGCGGCGGGACTCACACCCGGATCGAATCTCAGCGCTGCGGACTCGGCGGCGATCTCGTCGTATCGATACGACGGCGACACGATGAAGGTGCTCGTCATTCTGGTCGACTGGGACAATGTCCCGGCGACCTACTCGCGGGAGACCATCGACAGCATGCTCTTTTCGCGCAATGTCTATCCGGGAGGTTCGCTCGCAGACTACTTCGATGAGGTGTCGTATGATCAGCTCGCGGTGGTCGGAACGGTGCTGGACTGGTATAACGCGGGGCACTACGCGGGTGGCTACGATTTTGAGAGCCTGCTGCCCGTACTTGATCCGATAGTTGACTTCTCTCAATACGACGGCAATAACGACGGCGTCGTCGACGGCGTCATATTTCTCCATTCCGGCAACGGCCAGGAGGACAGCCACAACACGAACGACATCTGGTCCTACGCCATGGTCTATCCGCTCGGCAACGGCCCGGGGCCGTTCGACGGCGTTCATGTCAGCCGATGGAATACATCGCCTGAGCTCAGACCGCTGCATTATCCCGCCTGGCCGCCTTTTTTCACCGGGGAAGATTCACTCAATACGATTCGCGTCTTTTGCCACGAACTTACCCACAATATCGGTATGCCGGATCTGTACGACTACGACGCCAAGCTGGACACCACGACGTACTTCACGCCCAACGACGACAACGACCACCCTGTTGTCGACTGGTGTCTCATGGGGTATGCCGGCTACGGCATCTTCTCTATCAAGAGCATGGTGCCGTCTCATCTCTGCGGATTCAGCAAGATGTTCCTCGGCTGGATCAACCCGATCCAACTGTCCGGCACCTTTGAGGACCTGGTCGTTTACGATATCGAAACACATTCCGACAGTTCGCTGTACCTGCTCCCGATCCGCCCCGACATAGGCGAGTACTTCCTGCTCGAATACCGCAATCCCGGGTCGACCGGCAAGTTCGACAAGCTCGATTCCGACTTCAGCATCTACTTCCCGAATACGCTGACCTACGGCTGCGATTCGCTCGCTCGGGGGTTGCTGATCACGCACGTTCAGGTGAATCCCGGCATGACCTGGTTCAGCAACGACGGCCGGCCGTACTCGGACCACTACGCCGTCTCGGTGATGGACGCCGGCTACAACCCGGCGATGGATATGACGACGAATCCGGAAGGTCATGTCACCGACAGCGCCCAGTGGTGGTATCCGTACGAGACCAGGAAAGGCGCCACCTTTTCGAACGAGGTGCCGGGGCAGGCCGAGTTCGGACCGAGCACGACGCCGTCGAGCGACGGCTTCTTCGGACCGACCGGCATCTACGTGCGGGTCGACTCGATTGTCGGAGATCGGATGTATATCTATGTCGAGAGCCCGTATCTGCCGGATGAAGATGGAGATGGCGTGCCGGATGTCGATGATAACTGCCCGACGACGTTTAATGCGGGTCAGTACAACTCCGACTTCGACTCACTGGGCGACGCCTGCGACAACTGCCCCTTTGTCGACAACAACGACCAGCTCGACTCGGACAGCGACGGCCTCGGCGATGCCTGCGACGCCTGTCCGACCGACCCGCAGAACGATATCGACGCCGACGGGTACTGCGCCGACGCGGACAATTGCCCGAACACCTACAATCCCGATCAGGCCGACACCGACGGCGACGGCATCGGTGACGCCTGTTGCTGTGTCGACCGCGGCAACGTCGATAATATCGTCAACGCCGGAAATCCGATCAACGTGGCTGATCTGACCTATCTGGTTGCCTACATCTTCGGCGGCGGCGAGCCTCCGCCCTGCCCGGTGCAGGCCGATGTCGACGCCTCCGGCGTGGAGGCGCCTGACGTTAATGTGGCCGACCTGACCGCACTCGTGAAGTATCTGTTCGCCGACGGCAGCGCCCCGCCGCCGTGCGATTGACCCGTTCGCGGCCGATTTTCGAGCCGTCCCGCCGCGCGCGGGGCGGCTTTTTTTGGGCCGGCCGGGCCGGCAAATCGGAACCGTCGCCGCTTTCCTCAATATAATAATCTGATAGCCGCGACCGCCCGTTGTGGCCGCCCTGTGTCGGTTGCTCCCGCTCACCGTTGAACCGGCCGGCGCGCTCCGTCCCGCCGCCCGACAACTTGACAGGGCAACCCGAGCGACCTAATTTACGAGCCATTTCAACAGAGATTCCAACACCGCGCCGTTCCACCCGATCGGGTGAAGTCGTGAGACTGTCCGACGAAATGAGGGAGACCGTATGACGGACACATCGTTAACGACCATGATCGAAGCCCGTGATCTGTGCAAGTATTACGGCTCGTTCGTGGCCATCGAGAACATCTCGTTCACTATCCCGCGCGGCCAGATTGTCGCGTTTCTCGGCCCCAACGGCGCCGGGAAATCGACCACGATGAAAATCCTGAGCGGATTTCTCGCGCCGAGCAAAGGCACCGCCCGCGTGGCGGGGTTTGAGGTCGGCAGCGAGCGACTCGAGGTCGCGCGGCGACTCGGCTACCTGCCCGAGAACGGACCGCTCTACGACAACATGACACCGCTCGAGATGCTTCGCTTTCTCGGCGAGGCGCGCGGGATCACCGGCCAGCACTTGATCCAGCGGATCGAGGCGGTCGACGAAATCTGCGCCCTGCAGCTGGTCATGGAAAAGCCGATCGGCAAGCTCTCGCGCGGCTACCGCCAGCGGGTCGGCCTGGCCCAGGCGCTTCTGCACGAGCCGGACGTCCTCATAATGGACGAGCCGACCTCGGGGCTGGACCCCAATCAGATCCGCGATTTCCGCACCAACATCCGCAATCTCGCCAAGGAAACGACGGTCCTGCTGTCGACCCACATTCTCCAGGAGGTCGAAGCGATCGCCGAGCGGGTCCTGCTGGTGCACGACGGACGGCTGCAGTTCGACGGCACGCCGGCCGAACTGGCCGGCAACGCGACGCTCGAGGAAACGTTCCACCGCCTGACCGCGCCCGCCGCGGTCGCGGCCGCCGCAGGGCCGGAAGGAGGGGTTGCCGATGAAAGTTGATCGCCACGTTATCTGGGTCATCGCCCGGCGCAACCTGCTGTCGTATTTCGCCAGCCCCACCGGGTACGTGTTTATCACCCTCTTCATTTTCCTCAGTGCGGCGGCGGCCTTCTGGCAGGAACGATTCTTCGCCAACAATCTTGCCAATCTCGACCAGCTCAACAGCTTCTTCCCCTACCTGCTGCTCTTCTTCGTCCCGGCCCTCACGATGGGCGTCTGGGCCGAGGAACGCCAGCACGGCACCGATGAACTGCTGTTGACCCTGCCGGCGACCGATCTCGAAATCGTCCTCGGCAAGTACCTCTCGGTGCTCGGAATCTACACCGCCTCGCTGGTAGTCTCGCTATCGCACGTGGTCGTGCTGTTCTGGCTGGGCAGCCCCGACCTCGGCCTGATGTTCGCGAACTACCTCGGCTACTGGTTTGCCGGAGCGGCGTTGCTGTCGCTGGGCATGCTGGCCTCGCTGCTGACCACGAACACGACCGTCGCCTTTGTCCTCGGCGCCGTCTTCTGTTCGTTTTTTGTCTTTGTCGATTCGGCCACCTGGGTGGTCAGCGATTCGTTCCAGCGGACGCTCGCGCCACTGGGCGTGATCGACCATATGAATGATTTCGCCGGCGGGGTCGTGAGTTTCTCGTCGGTGCTGTATTTTCTTTCGATAGTCGCGGT